>CADEFG010000059.1 GCA_902826505.1 uncultured Acidobacteriota bacterium | reverse complement strand
TATTGAGATTGACGATGCCGCGCGTGACCGAAAAAGATTGCTGGATCGTCGTCCAGTAATCTTCGTCCGCCGCAACCAATTCAGGCGAAAGATGTTCGATCAAACGCGTCTTTGCCTGTAGATTTTCAAATAAGGACGCGACAACGGAAGACGACAAAGCCATCATGCCGAAGCCCTTGCCGACGGACGATAAGAATTTTCGCCGATTAAAATCAGTCGCGAATGGATTTTCGATGGTCATTGACGCTCCTATGTGTCTGCAGCGCCGGCGTGCGCCGATGTCAATTCACGTGTAACAATTGACAAAACTGCTCACACCGCCGGCTGATGACATTTTTTGAATCAGGGTAAATCTCTGCCGCAATAACGAAAAACAACGGCTTCAAGCTTTATCATTTCTGCACAAAAGGGACATTTCTTTTTCATCCCTGTTCCTTTTGAAAGTTGAATTGCAAGAAAGACTGCTGCAAAAATGAAAAGAAATAGAAAAATCAGATAGGCTACAAATATCACTAATTCATTGATTGCAAGCCCATTCATAAATTTTGTTAAGCCAACTCAGCAAGACCGTCAACCAAACTATCAATTTGCGCTTTGGTATTCGTTTCCGTCACGCAAACGAGAAAATCGTTCGGATTATCCGCATAATAACGCGATAAAGCAATACCGCCGATGATCTCATTTTCGGTGCGCAATTTTTCTAAAATTTCTTCCGCCGGTTGCGATCCGCGAACGATGAATTCGTTGAAGGTCGGCGCGGAAAAGGGAATCGAGAAACCATCGATCTCCGCGATTCGCTTTTTCGCGTAAGCCGCTTTTTGCGCGTTTTGCGTCGCAACTTCCTGCAAGCCTTGTTTGCCCATCGCTTCCATATAGATGGTTGCGGCAAGCGCGATCAGACCTTGATTCGTGCAAATATTCGAAGTCGCTTTTTCGCGGCGGATATGCTGTTCGCGCGTCGCGAGCGTTAAAACAAAACCGCGATTTCCGTTTTTATCGTAGGCAATTCCGGCAAGTCTGCCCGGCATATTGCGGACGTATTTCTCCTTGCACGCAAAAAGCCCGACGTGCGGACCGCCGTACGACATCGGAATTCCGAACGATTGACCTTCGCCGACGACAATATCCGCTCCCGATTCGCCCGGAGTTTTCAGAAGTCCGAACGAGATCGCTTCCGTCACGACAACAATTAAAAGTGCCCCGACTTCGTGCGCCTTGTCCGCCAATTTCTGCAAATCTTCGACACAACCGAAAAAATTCGGCGATTGAACGACCAAGGCGGCTGTTTGATCGTCAAGTTTGCCCAAATCGCTGTCTAGAACGCGTCCGGTTGCCTGGTCGAAACCGATCGTTTCAAACGTAGAATCGCCGTGCTGCGTGTAGGTTTTAGTGACTTGCTCGTATTCGGGATGAACGGTTTCGGCGACCAGCACCTTGTCGCGCCGCGTCACTCTCTGCGCCATCAAAACGGCTTCCGCGGTCGCCGTCGAACCGTCATACATCGAAGCGTTGGCGACGTCCATCCCGGTCAACTGCGCGATCAGGGTTTGAAATTCGAAAATATATTGCAGCGTGCCTTGCGAAATTTCGGGTTGATACGGCGTGTAAGAAGTAAAAAACTCCGAACGCTGGATCAGATGGTCAACGATCGTCGGCGAAAAATGCGAATAAACGCCCGCGCCTAAAAACGAAGTCTTGCGCGCCGCCGAGTTTTGCGCCGCCAGATTTTCCATCGCGCCGATGACTTCCGATTCGGCGAGCGGTTCGGTAATTTCGAGAGCGCGGTTTAACTGAACGTCCGACGGAATCGAGCGAAAAAGCTCGTCCGCCGATTTGAGCCCGACGATTTCGAGCATTTCCTCACGCTCTTCGGGTGAATTTGGTATATAACGCATATTAATTGATAGTGGATAATGGATAATTGATAATAAATATTTTTTGAAATTATCAATTATCCATTATCAATTATTCATTGATTTGAAAGGTATTCCTCGTATTCTTCCGCCGACAGCATTCCGTCGGCTTCGTTCGGGTTTGCCATTTTGATCTTCAGCATCCACGCCGCGCCGTACGGATCGTTGTTGACGTCTTCGGGCGTGTCGTTTAAGGCTTCGTTGACTTCCGTTACTTCGCCGGCGATCGGCGTAAAGATCTCGGAAACCGCTTTGACCGATTCGACCGAGCCGAACGCTTCGTGCGAACCGAACGAATCGCCGGCACGCGGCAAATCGACATATACAACATCGCCGAGTGAATGTTGTGCAAAATCCGTGATACCGATAGTCGCCACTTCGCCATCAACCAAAACCCACTCGTGGTCTTTACTGTAACGTAAATTTTCAGGAATATTTGACATAGTTTGTTTAGTGTTTGGTCTTTGGTTTTTAGTCTTTGGAATTTGTTCGGACAAAAACCAAAAGCCAAAAACCGAAAACCTAAAATTTACTTCTCCCTTTTATAAAACGGCGTCGGAACGATCTGCGCCGCAAGTTTTTTGCCTCTCACATCAATTGTAATTTCTTGCCCCGTTTTTGCAACCTCAACCGGTACAAAAGCAAGCCCGATATTTTTTTTCAAAAACGGCGCCGGGCTGCCCGATGAAACATAACCGACCTTTTCATCGCCGACGTAAACTTCCATCTCGTCCCGCGCAATGCCTTTGTCGATCATTTCAAACCCGACGAGCTTTTTCCGTAAGCCTTCTTCTTTTAGTTTGACGAGATGCTCGCGCCCGATAAATTCGCCTTTGCCGAGTTTGCAGATCCAGCCAAGTCCGGCTTCGAGCGGCGAGATCTCGTCGCTCAATTCGTGCCCGTAAAGCGACATCGCCGATTCGAGCCGGAGCGTATTGCGCGCCGCCAAGCCCGCCGGTAAAATTCCGTATTCCGCGCCCGCTTCCAGAAGATCGTTCCAGATCTGTTCGGCAAACTGCGCGGCGGCGTAAATCTCGAAACCGTCTTCGCCCGTGTAGCCGGTGCGCGAAATGATCGCGTCAACGCCGTCGAACGTATCGACCGTGAAATGATAATACTTGATCTCCGGCAAATTAACGGCGGTGAATTTCTGGGCGATTTCCAAAGCTTTCGGACCCTGGACGGCGATCTGGCAATAATCTTTGCTGGCATTGGTCAGCGTGATCGCTTCGTCCAGAACGCGCGAGGTGATCCACGCCCAATCCTTGTCGGTCGTCGAAGCGTTGACGACGAGCAGCAGCTTGCCTTCGTCAAAACGATAAACCAGGAGATCGTCAACAACGCCGCCCGTTTCGTTCGTCAGCGCCGAATAATGCGCCTGACCGTCAACGAGCTTGGTCACGTCGTTCGTCGTGATGCGGTTGACTAACTTGATCGCGTCTTCGCCTTCGACCCAGATCTCGCCCATGTGCGAAACGTCGAAAAGCCCGGCTTTCGTCCGTGTTGCCATATGTTCGGCAATGACGCCCGCCGTGTATTGGACGGGCATATCCCAACCGCCGAAATCGACCATCTTGCCGCCCAAATCACGATGAACTTTATTGAGCGGCGTTTTCTTTAAATTTTCTGTGGACATATTTTTTATAAGAAGTGTAAAAGAAAAAAGCTTACATTCACAACTTGCCGGTGTCAAAAACGCGCAGATGAGAAAATTTTCTTTCAAGGATCGACGTTTCTTATCAACGCGGCGCGAAAACACCCGGAAAAAATTGTTTTCAAGCCGTAAAATCTGTGATAGACTGCGCGTATCAAAAATTATCCCGTCAAATCGTAATTTGAGAAAAGGAGTTTTCCGCCGATGGATAAAAAATCTTTTCGCCCGCGTTTTATCAATATTCTCGCCGCCATTGTTTTCTGCCTTTTACTCGACGCGCCGATTCAGGCACAGCAAATAAATAATTCTGAAAAATCGTTGGCGGATTTATATGAAGAATTCAAAACTGCCATGAGATTGCCGTGCGGGCAACGCGATCAGGCAATTCAAATCGGGAAATCGATAGTTGAAAAATTCGGTAGTGACAAAGTGTCTTACCAAGTTGTCGATGATTTAAACAAACTTATCCCGATTATTGAAAAGAAAGAAAAACAATGCAAAAGCGACTATGAGTTAGCACCTCTCTATGAAGAATTCCTAAAAGCAAAAAAAAATACCTGCGGAAAAAGGAACAACGCAGTTATTATTGGGAGAAAGATTCTCGAACTTCACTCGGATAATGAACGAAACCAGGACGTAATCGAATTTGTCAGGACACAAATCCCGCGCATTGAAGAAGCGGATCGAATCTGCAAACGCAACGTTCGTTATAATGAAACTTATAAAACAAGCCTCAAAAGTAAACAATGGGACGATTTTTTCGCGGTCAGCCGTGAGATCATCACCGAAGAAGGCGATTCGCCGCTGGCTTTGGACGTGATGCTGACCTTTGCCGCGGTCGGTTATCGGCTGACGGCAAACGAAAAGAACGATTTCTACGCCAGTGAAACGGTTTCATGGGCTAAAAGAGCGCTTGAATTGATCGAATCGGGAACAAAAACCAAATCGCGTTGGGGCGCTTTTGAAAACTTTAATAGCGAGGAAAAAACTTTAGGCTGGCTGAATTACATCATCGGTTATATTTCATATTTTCGGCTGAAGGAAAATAAAAAGGCGATTCCGTATTTTTACAAAGCGACCAAATATAATATGGAATTTAAATCCGACGCGTTTATGTATCAAGCGGTCGCGATCTACTATTTCGACCAAACGTCGAGTATGACCTCGAGTCTTTCGATCAACGAATTCATCTCGAAGGCAAACGGCACCGGAAATCCGTTTGATGACGAGACGGGCAATCTGGCGGGCGAAAACGCCAAAAAAGATGAAATCGCCGTGCTTTACCGGCAATTGGTCAATCTTTACAATCTGCGCTATAACCTTGCGCCGGATGAAAATGTCAACGGTTTGGCGGATTACATTCAAAAACTGATCAACCGTCCGCTGCTCGATTCATCAATCGAAGACGAGGCAAAAAATTAACCTGATCCAAAATTAAAGCGAAATGAATTTTTTTATTCCGATCATTTTCCGCGCTTGCGCGCGAAGGACGGTGGAAAAACCGTTTCGCGGACGAGCGAGTAGGAAAATCAATCGAATTCGATATTGACGATCAAGCCGTTATTGCCGACCGCGAGAATTTTTTTATTCGTGATTTTGGCGATATTGAAACTTTTTATTTTGGCAGATTGATAAACGGTTGACCAGGTTTTTCCATCGTCGTTTGAAAAGAGAATTACTCCGTTTCGATCTTCCAACGAGCGAATTTCACCTTTCAGCGCCAACCGACCGGAAACAATTACATCATTTTCAGAAAGATAAACTATTTCGCCCAAACAAAACGCCTCGTCAAACCAGCGGAGCGTCCATGAACCGTTTTCTTCTTCGTTTGCCAGATAGCTGAAAATTCCTTCGATACTGTCCGCGCCGTCGGCAATCCGGAAAAGATCCTTGCCGGTTTTTCCAAAGTTATCGGTCGTCACCTGCGCGGGCAAAAGATTCTCGTCGAATTCGAAACCGAACTGCTGCCAGGTTTTTCCGGCGTCTTCGGTTTTGAAAAATTGTCTGCCGAATGTGACGACCGCCGCTTTTTCGGCATTTTCCGCGACCAGCCCGATAATGTCCGTGCGCCTCGATCTTTGTTGTTTTGTTTTCAGCTCATAAATTCCGTCCGAGACCTCGCTCCAATTCGAGCCGCCGTCCGTAGTTTGATAGATCAGACCTTCTTTATTTAAGCGGTCGTCGTTGTTTGTGCCGGTCATCCAGCCGTTCTGTTCGGAGGTAAAGCGTATTTTGTCGAGAAATGTTTTTTTCTTTTCCAAAATCGTTTTCCACGTTTTTCCGCCGTCGGTGGTTTTCAAAACCCAAACCTGTTTTTGTTTTTTTTCCCAAACATCGGCGTAGATTTGAAAAATTATCCAACCCGTCGATTGATCGATGAAATTAATATCCTGCAGATATGAACCTTTTGGAATTTCGATTTTGACGCTCTCCCAGGTTTTTCCGGCGTCGGCGGTTTGATAAAGGCTTTTTGTGATCGCTTCGTTATTTAATTCGATGTTTCCGGCTAACCAGCCATGATTTTGATCGACAAAATATACTTTGGAGAGATATTCCCGCGGCGATAAATAGGTCTCGGTTATTTTGGCTGCCTTTAGCTGATCTTTAATTATTTCAGCTTTGGCTTTGTTGATCTGGGGAGTTGAAGTCGGTGTTGGGAGATTGATCGAAACCGCGGCGGTCTGCTGTGAACAATTGACCAAAAAAATTGCGAAACCGAGAAAAATTACCAATTTAATTTTGTTCATAGAACTTTAGAAGCGCAAATTGGAAATTGGTTCCCGATTCTAATTTTTCTTTTTCTTTTCTTCTTTCGACGGTTCTCTGGTCACTTTTGAAGACGCCTCGATGACGGAATTGCAGTTTTCCATCGAACCGAGGAGCGCGCCGCGTTCTTTATCGTCTTTGGCGGCGTCGAAAAAGGTTTTAAATTGCGGCAGATATTCGGTGCAGGAATCGGCGAGCTTGAAAACGGCTTTCGGGAAAAGCTTGCTGTCTTTGGCGCGTTCCGCCGTGCCGTCAATATCCTCGATCGCTTTCTGGAGAAGCTTTTCAATGTCGAGCAATAATTCGGTGCGCGTTCCTTTCGGCAGCTCGCCCCATTTTTCGTTTTCTTTAACGCTTTGATTTTTGATGACGGCAAACCGTCGATCGATCGCTCTCGTTAAAACCGCGACGCGCAGATCGATCTCCTGCGCGTCGCGGATCAGCTCGATCTCGGCTTCGGTCAGATAATCGCGCCGCTGGGCTTTGGCGGCGAGCGGAAAAACAAGCGCGACACAAAAAATTGCCGCCAATAAAGTGAAACTCAAATTTATCTTTTTCATCGAATTTTTTGATGCCGCAAACGCCAACGGAAGATGCCGAACCGGAAAAAATAAATGGATAATGAATAACGGATAATGGATAACGGATAACGGATAATTTAGAACAAGATTTCCATTATCAATTATCAATTATCCATTTTCCATTTAGTCAGTTGTTCGTGTTCGGGAGGATCGAGTTGGTAAACATCGGTTCGACGGCTTTCGAGCGGATGTCGCGGACGGTTTTCGCCAAACTTCGCACATAAAATTCAAATTTTTCAGGCAATTCGCGGCGGATCAATTCGATGCGCGGCGAAAACGCGCGTAATGCCATTTCAAAACGCTTCAGCGTATTTAAAACCTTTCCGCCGCCGTTATCATTTTTGTTCAAAAATTTGATCGCGTCGTCCATCAGCGCGTGAAAGCCGCCGAGTTCGGTAAACATCGCGTTGAAATTTTCCTGGGTATTCAATTCTTCGGCTTTTTTGAGCCGCGCTTCCATCAGATCAAGCGCCAGCTTGGTGCGGTTCTTGAGATCGTTAACGCTTTCGAGCGCGGTTTTTTCTTCCTTGGTAACGATTTTCACCGGCGGCGGCGCAACATTTGCGGGTACTTCATTCTGAGCCCGCGCGGTAATTTGCGAACATTGAACAGTTATCAAAAAGACGGCGGCAATTAAAAACGATTTACGAAGTTCGGAAACTGATAATTGTTGATTGATAACTGTTTTTTGTCTCATTGTTTTTTACCTTTTCTTTTGTTTTATTTGTTTTTGCAAACCCGGCAGCCGCAAATTTACTTTATCGATTTCAAGCCGGTTTTTTTCGGCGTCGGCAAGTTTTAAAAACTGCTGGTAATTTGCCATCGCATCCAGATATTCATTCAAACTGTCATAGATAATTCCTAAAAAATAATAAGTGATTGCCAGATCGGGCTGTTTTTCGGCGATCCACAGATATTCGGTTTTGGCTTCCGCATAGCGTTTGAGCTGAAAAAGCGCGATCGCCAGATTGGCGTGCGCCGTGTAATTGTCGGGCGCGATTGCCGTGATCTTTCGGAAGATCGAAACCGCATTGTCATATTGTTTCGCCTGCACGAGCGCCGCGCCGAAACCGATCACATAATTCAAATTCGTCGGCTCGACTTCATACGCGCGGCGGCAGTAGTTCAATGCCTTTAACGGATTTTCAGTTCGGAAAAGCGCGCATAAACGTCCGAGAACCGCCACGTTTTTTGGCTCCATCACGATTTGCTTTTCCAGATCTTCGGCATTGACCGATAAATTCGCGTTGATCTGATTTCGCAGCGCCGCGGCTTCGGCTGACGGATTCGAAATCGAATCGAGAACTTTTAAAGCTTCATCGGAGTTGCCGTTGGCGGCATAAACCCTTGCCAGTAAAAATTTTGAATTGGGGTTATCTGGTGCAATTTTAACTAAATCTCTGACATTTTCAAGTGCGCCCGCCAAATCGTTCTCGGAAAGCGCGAGCTCGACGCTTTCGACCAGCGCCGTTTTATTGCCCGGTTCGATCGCGAGCGAGCGGCTCAGACTGTTTTTCGCGGAGGCTTTGTCGCCTAAAGTTCGTTCGACGGCGGCGCGTGCCGACCACACCGCGGCGACCGGTTTCGCCTTTGACGTCAACAATTGAAGTTTGGTCAAAAGCTCTTTTAAAATTTCGGGCGCGGCTTTGGTTTTGAGCCGCAGATCGGTCAAAGCGACGAACGCCGGCGAATTCGTCGCGTCGAGTTCGATCGCTTTGGTCAAAACCTTTTCGGCTTCGGCGAATTGGTTTTTCTCGACCAGCACCGAACCCAAACCCGCCATCGGCAATGTCCAGTCTTCGCGCAATTGAACCGCGCGGCGAAACGATTGTTCGGCTTCATCGGTTTTGTTCAGGGCAAGATAAGCGATCGCGATCTGGTATTCGGCTTCGGGAAATTCGGGAATGATCTTGAGCGCTTTCCGGTAAAGTTCGATCGCCGTTTTGAGGTCGCCCTTTTCGTGGGCGTCTTGCCCTTGGTTAAATATTTCAACCGCGTCCGCCGATTCCGTGTCTTCCTGTGCCGCGCCGAAAATAAACGCGGAAAAAATAAAAATGAGGGAAAAAATCGTGACAAAAAGTTTTTCTCGAGAAAATAATAAAAACATCAAAACTCACTTCAATAAAAAACGAAAAGGATTTACAAAAAATTTTAGCACTACTTTGATTTATCGTCCATATTTTTTTCAAATACACGAATAAAAATTCTTTATACGCGCATTTGCCTTAGCCTTTGCCGTTAAGATAAGATTTTTACTTTGAGCATTTTGCCCAAAATACTTGTATTTACGACTTTTCAAGTCATTCGAACAATGGTTAAACCGCAAACAAGACGCGTGCCGGAAACAGAACTCACAGTCGCTGAAAAAGAGCTGAAATTGCGTGGTTTGATGCGCGAAATGAAATCGGTGTTGGTCGCCTATTCGGGCGGCGTCGACAGCGCTTACCTGGCTTTGATCGCCGCACAGGAACTTGGCGCAAAGGCGCTCTCCGTGCTTGGTGTTTCGCCGAGCGTTTCGCTAGTCCAGCGCGAAGAAGCCGCCGAAATCGCCCGCCGGTTCAAACTCAATTTTCAGATCATCCAGACCGCCGAACTCGAAAATCCTGATTATTTGGCAAATCCGACCAACCGTTGTTATTTCTGCAAAACCGAGCTTTACGGAAAACTTTCCGCCGTTGCCCGCGAAAAGGGAATCAAGCATATTCTCGACGGGACAAATGCCGATGACGTCGGCGATTATCGTCCGGGACGGCAAGCCGCCGAGGAAAAAGCGGTGCGCAGTCCGCTGGTCGAAGTCGGGCTGACGAAAAACGAGATCAGGGAACTGAGCAAAAAACACGCTTTGCCGAGTTGGGATAAACCCGCCAGCCCGTGTCTCTCGTCGCGCATCGCCTACGGTGTGCCTGTGACCATTGAAAGATTGTCGAAAGTCGAGCGCGGCGAAGCCGTTTTAAGAAAATTGGGTTTTAGGGAATTTCGGGTGCGATTGCACGAAGATCTCGTGCGTTTGGAGATTGCCCCGAATGAATTGGAAAAAGCCTTGAATATCGAAACAGCCGAACATTTGGCAAACGAATTTAAGGCACTGGGTTTTCGCTACGTGACGCTTGATCTTGAAGGGTTTCGGAGCGGAGCGATGAACGAAGTTTTAAGACAGTAATTTATAAAATTTTTTAATACAATTTTGGAGAGAAAAACCGATGGCAAAAGCTAATCCGATGGCAGATGAAATGCGGCGGTTCAAAGGAACGGATGAAAAAAATCCGTTCGAGGCGATGAGCGAACGCTTTGACCGTGCCGCGAAACTTTTGGGTTTAGATCCTGATTTATACGCGGTGATGCGTGTTCCGAGTCGTGAAATCAAGGTTTATATTCCGGTCCGGATGGATACCGGACATATTCAGGTATTTGAAGGTTATCGCGTCCAGCATAACTTTGCGCGCGGTCCGGCAAAAGGCGGAATCCGCTATGCGCCCGATGTTTCACTGGACGAGGTCAAAGCGCTTTCGGCGTGGATGACGTGGAAGTGCGCGGTCGTCAACGTTCCGTTCGGCGGCGGGAAAGGCGGAATTATTTGTAATCCGCAACAGATGTCGCTCGGCGAACTCGAACGCCTGACCCGGCGCTATACTTCGGAATTGATCGATTTTATCGGTCCCGACAAAGACGTTCCGGCGCCCGATATGAACACCAACGAACAGACGATGGCGTGGATCATGGACACTTACTCGATGCACGCGCGGCATACGGTCAATGCGGTCGTGACGGGAAAACCGGTCGCGCTCGGCGGTTCGCTCGGTCGCCGCGAAGCGACGGGACGCGGCGTTTTGATCGTCACCAATGAAGCGATCAAGCGTTTTGATTTGCGACCGCCGGAAACCCGCGTCGTGGTGCAGGGCTCGGGCAACGTCGGCGGGATCGGCGCGCAATTGATGTATGAACAAGGATATAAGGTCATCGCGATCTCCGATGTGAGCGGCGGCATTTATAACGAAAAAGGCATCAATATTCCCGAAGCGCTCGGTTATTTGAACGCCAACAAGACTTTTGACGGTTATGCGGGCGGGGAAAAGGTCGGCAACTCCGAACTTCTCGAAATCGAATGCGACGTGTTGGCGCCGTGTGCGACGGAAAATCAGATAACTTCGGAAAATGCCGGCAGAATCAAATGTAAAATTCTGGCGGAAGGCGCGAATGGTCCGACGACGCCGAAAGCCGATAAAATTCTGCATGACAATGGTGTTTTCGTGATTCCCGATATTTTGGCGAATGCCGGCGGCGTCACCGTTTCGTATTTTGAATGGGTTCAAGACCGGATGGGCTACTTCTGGCGCGAAGACGAAGTCAATCAAAGATTAGAGGAAAAAATGGTCGCAAGTTTCAACGAACTTTGCCATTATGCGACCAAACACGATGTTGATACGCGGACTGCCGCCTATATGCTGGCGATTGACCGTGTGGCATACGATACGAGAATGCGCGGCATTTATGCGTAAAAATTGCAATTATTTGCGTTTAACGAATAAAAATGCTTGATTTTCAAGAAAATCTAAAGTATCGTTTTTACGAGGGAGTTTTAAGTTTAAAGTTTAATTATTGACTTTTTGACGATACTCCCTTACCCTTATAAGTTGTTAAAACAACTTTACTTGTATTGGATTAATCGAAAAATTTAGTTTGTTTTGTGTTTTTTGATTAACGCAATAATTTTTAGTAACTTGATTAAAAAAATGAAGATTGTTTTTGTCAGGTTATATTTTGAAGATTGAAATTTTTATATTTTTTCGGCGGAGGAATGTGATGAAACTCGCGAAACTGGCGTTTGTAGTTACGCTTTTTATGTTGGCACTGATGACATCGGTGTCGGCGCAGACTTTAAGATCGGAGAAGGATCCAAGAAATATTGCACCAACTGTTGGTACAGGTGGTACAATCGGCGGTCCGACCGGTCTATTTACGGTTTATGATGGACAAACCCTGAGAAGGGGCGAATGGACTTTGAGCATGGCATACAGCAACTTTGACCGTGATCCGGGCAATGTTGATATTGTGGAAGTGCCGCTTAGCTTCCAGATTGGTTTGAACGATTATTTGGAATTGTTTTTTACGACGGATGGTTATCGCGCTTTAAAGGTCAATTCACCACGTAATCTTTCAAGCTTTTATCTTCCCAATTCTCAATTCTTTTTAAATAGTGCATTAAGATCAGCACCGGCGATCGTCCAGGCTCCGCAAGGATCGGGCGCCAGCCAATATCCGGGATGGGCGATTTTCCGTCCGACCGGCAGCCAACCGTTTGTTCAATTTCCATATGTCGGCGGTTCGGCAGGTAATTACCAATTTTCTTTCCCGTCGGGAGCCGTTTTCGGTTTTCCGGCAAACACGATCCCGACGTTAGGTCCGCCGCAAGCGACCGGCGCATCGGCTAATTTCCCGGGCATCGGTTCGGTTTACGGCAGCATTTTGCCGGGCGTTGTGATTCAGACCGCCACATTTGCACCTGTCGACGGTGTCGCGGCGGAAGTTCCGACCGTCTTTACCGTCGCACCGACCTATTTGCCGGACGCTCCGTTTATCAACAGAACCTACGGACAATCGGCTTTCGGCACGTTTTCAGCCGGCGCGAAATGGCGCTGGACGGGACCGAACAATCCGATCGGTGTCGGTATGGTCGCCTATTATCAATGGTATGCCGACAAAGGATCTGATTTCAGCGGTTGGAATCAACTGCAGCGCGGTGCGAGCGCCGGCGGAAGCAAGGGCGACATCGCGGTTGTTTTATTCGGCGATGCGCGAGTTCGCAAATGGATGAATATTTCTGCCAACATTGGCTATAAATATACCAGTAAAGTGGAAGCGGATTTCCCGAGCGGAACATTTACCGTTCTCGATCGTCCCGACGAACTTTATGCGGCATTTGGTCTCGATTTTCCGGTCAACAAATATTTCCAACCGATTTTGGAATTCCGTTCGACGCAGTATGTTGCCGGACGAACTCCGAACGCATTTGAAAACAGTCCGATGGACGGACTTGCCGGAGCGCGTATTTACCCGTTCCGCTGGATGAGTCTGGGTATGGCTTATCGCTATAACTTTAACCAGCAAGACACGGGCAGTTTTGAAAACGACTTTACCGGAACCGTGACGGTTGCCGGTCGTGTTCCTTCAACGATCACGACGACGATCACCGGTGTTCCGCAAGGCTTCGTCGCTTCGACCGACCCGCACGGATTTATCTTTTCGTTCAGTGCCGGACGACGCAACAAACGTGAAGGCGATAAACCCAATCCGTTTGCCAACGTCAACAGCGTGACCTTGAGCAGCCGCGAAATCGTTATTCCGTGTCCTCCGGGAACGATTCCGAGAGAAGGAACTGTCTGTCCGGACGGCACGACGATCAATGTCGCGACCAGCGCCAGCGATCCTGATAATGATGTCCTGACCTATAACTATACGGTTTCGGGCGGACGGGTTGTCGGACAGGGCGCGAATGTGACCTGGGATTTGAGCGGTGCCCGACCGGGAACCTACACCATTACAGCCGGTGTTGACGATGGTTGCGGAATTTGCGGAACGACCAAAACCGAAACAATCACCGTCAAAGAA
>CADEFG010000058.1:12219-13574 GCA_902826505.1 uncultured Acidobacteriota bacterium | reverse complement strand
GACCAAATCTTTGATCGGAATTCTTTCGCCGGTATCTGCCAACGTGACAAGACTTTCGCCCGCCAGGGAACCCGATTCTCGTAAATCGGACATCATCGGGCGCGGCGGGTTTCTCGCTTCGGGGGCGCGCGAAAGCTGCGAAAGCGCGACGACCGGAAGCTGCAGTTCTTTTGCCAATGCCTTTAATTCCCGCGAAATCTGCGAAACTTCCTGCTGCCGCGATTCGCTCCGTTTCGAGCCCGACATCAGCTGCAGATAGTCAACGACGATCAGATCGAGTTTCTTTTCCTCGGCAAAAAGACGCCGCGTTTTTGCGCGCATTTCCAAAACCGAAATTCCCGCCGTATCGTCAATAAATATCTTTGCCTCCGAAAGAGTTCCGATTGCTTCCGCCAAACGTCCCCATTCGTCGCGTGTCAAATAACCGGTCCGAAAGCGATGCGCGTCAACTTTCGCTTCCGACGAAAGCATTCGCATAACGAGCTGCTCTTTTGACATTTCAAGCGAGAAAACCGCGACGACCGCCTTTTCCAAAATCGCCGCATTTTGTGCAAGCGTGAGACAGAGAGCCGTATTGTGAACGCAAATATCGTTGGCGACAAAATTATGGGTTTCGGGAATTGTCAGATCATATACCTGTTTATTGCCCGCCGGTTCGATCGCCACAATTTCGTCCCAATAAATTTCACTGTTGGCGAGATTTTGTAGGTATTTATCATCAAGACAATAAGCCAATTTTGCTAATCTATCCCGCGAAGGCGCACGTTTTCCGACGTGTAGATTCGTATAACCCTTTATCTGAGCGCGTTTCGCCAGCGATGCCCAAGATTCCGCGCCTTTCACAACCGAAAGATGTTCCCAAACTTCCACCGGAATCAAATCTTTGTTGGTTTGATAATTTTTTGATTCGAGCAGAATTAAAATTTGCTCGAAAATCTCCTCCTTTCCGAAAATGCCGATTTCCTTGGCGAAAGTCTTGATTGATTGAGCATCGGTAATATCAAGTTGCCAGGCGATATTTTCGGAATCTTTGTATTTAACGCGACGTTTTTTCAGTCTCGCGATGACGCCGAAACGCAAAAGCAGATGCTGAAGCTGCCGGTTCATTTTTTCGCTGACCGAACAAAAACCAAGCTGAATTTGTCCGCTCGATAAAATACTCGCCCAACCGTCGGTTGAAAAAAGGCGATTGAGAAATAAAGCCAATAATTCTTTTTTGAGCGTGAAAATTTCTTTCGGAATAAATTTGGTGTGCGAATTGTGACCGAAGATTTCAAGTTTTTTAAGCCAGACCGTCAACGAATTGGCGCCGTTGGTTTTTCCGCCAATCTTGCGCACGCGCCATGAAAATGTGC
>CADEFG010000058.1:0-12209 GCA_902826505.1 uncultured Acidobacteriota bacterium | reverse complement strand
TCATGCGCAGCCGGACAGGACATTTGCAGTCTGCAGTATTTGACTGGACGGCTTCGACGCCGCCGAAATTATTGACTGCCTCAACGAAATCACTTCTCAAACAAAGTTTTCCGACCGTCATCTCGGGTGAACTTTTTGTCAAACAACCATCGCCAATCAAATAAGCTAAAATTTTAACTTCGCATTCGCGCATTTCCTTTTTGCCGAAGACATTCAAAATACGCGGTACGGCAATTTTCTCACCGACCTTGATTTCCTCAAGTTTTTTCCAACCGTTAATCGTTAAAAAAGGATGAGTGATGGTTGTTTCAATTTCTCTCCCGAGTCCTGTCCGAACTTTGAAAACAGGTTTAATTCCGTCATCAATAAAATTACTTGGTTTGGTGAACTTGAATTTAAGGTCTTCAGCAAGCGTCAAAATTTTTGCACTTTTTTGTTCGTAGATTTTTTCAATTGTTTCGACGCTTCCATCTTCCAGCAAGACTAACTCTTTGGCGCTTAAGCATTTTCCCATTGACGGGCGAGCGGCAACGATAATCAGATCGGTTTTTTGCAAACCGGAAGTTTTTTCGTCCAGATCGCGAAAACCCGTGGATAAACCGGTCAGCGCGTGGCTTTCGCGTTTGGCGTATTCCTGAACTTTGGCGAGCACGTTTTCGGCAATCGGCTGAATGTGCGAGAAACCCTGCCGGGTTCGTTCGTCAGCCAGCGCAAAGATCATTTGCTCGGCGTGGTCTAAAACGTCCTTCGCGTCCTCTTCTTCGGCGAGCGCTTCGCTCGTGATCTGATTGCAGACCTTGATCAGGTTGCGGACGATCGATTTGTCTTTGACGACCTTGCAGTAATCGAAAATATCCGAAAAATGCGGCAGCCCGTAGGTCAGATTCGTGATCGTCGCAATTCCGCCGATCGATTCGATCGCGCCTTCCTTTTTGAGTTCTTCGCCGATCAGAATCGGGTCGATCCGTTCGCTGCGTTCAAAAAGCGCGGTCATCGCTTTGAAGATCCGGCGATGGAGCGGCGAATAAAAATCTTCGATGCCGAGTTTTTCGATGGCTTGCGAGATAAGTTGGTTATCCAAAAGAATCGCGCCGAGAATCACACGTTCGCTTTCCGCACTGCTCGGCAGCGGTTTTTCTAAATATTGTTCGCGTGTAAATTCAGGGTTTGGTGTCGCCATGCGTCAATTGTCAGTTATCGGAGTTGCCGGTTGGGTGACAGCAAACCTTGCTTTAAATTCGGTTTTTTTTCGGATAAAAAAGACCGCAAGTTTTTATGACTTGCAGTCTTTGATAATACTATCATCCGAAATTTTAGACAAAGAATTAAGTTAAAATTTTCGGTTGTCGCGGCGGCGCTTATTCGTCGTCCGAGTCCGCCTCTTCCACCGTTTCGGTTTCGGCGGGTTGAACCGGTTTTTCCGCCACCGGCTCGCCTTCCGCGCGGACGGTCACCGGAACTTGCAAAGTCACGTCGCGGTGCAGTTTGACACCGACCGTGAATTCGCCCGTTTCCTTGATCGCGTCTTTCAAAACGATCTTCCGGCGGTCGGTTTCATAACCTTTCGCCTTTAAAGCTTCGGCAATATCCATCGAAGTGACGGAACCGAAAAGCTGTCCGCTTTCGCCTGCTTTGCGCTGGAACGTGAGCGAAATATCCTTCATCTGATCGGCTTGCAGCTCGGCAGTCGCTTTTTCGGCGGCGGCTTTTTTGAGCAGCGCTTCGCGTTCGAGTTCGATCTGCCGGACGTTGCCTTTGGTCGCCAAAGTCGCCAAACCTTGCGGCAAAAGATAGTTCCGCGCATAACCGGCTTTTACTTTGACGATCTCACCGCGACCGCCCAAAGTTTCGATATCTTCACGCAAAAGAATTGTTGTGTTTGCCATAATTTCAAATTCCTCCTCTGGTTTAGTCCGCGACGAACGGCAAAAGTGCCATCGTTCGTGCGCGTTTGATGGCTTTAGCAAGCCGTCGCTGGTCTTTTGCCGTGACACCCGAAATGCGGCGCGGCATAATTTTTCCGCGTTCCGGAATAAACCGTCTCAAAAAATCAACATCTTTCCAATCAACATAATCGGGCACCAGCTGACGCGGACGGCGGCGTTGAAAACGGCGCGGCATTTTCTCAATTTCCTGATCGATGCTGACGTCCAGATTCAAATCGTTATCGTTAAAATCATTATCTCTTTCCATTTTCTAAACTCCTTTAAAAATTTACGCCTCAAAAGCCTCGTCTGCACCGGAATCTTTGGCACCGCCGAAATCCGATTTCGAGCCGTTGCGATTTTTCTTTTTGTCGCGTTTGGCTTGTTTTTTATCAGCCGCTTTGCGATCTTCGTCAACCCGCACGGTCATATACCGCAGCACGGTGTCGTTGACGCGAAACCGGCGTTCGAGTTCGGCAATTTCCTGCCCCGAACCTTCGATTTCGAGCAAAACATAAAAACCTTCGGTTTTTTTTCTGATCGGATAGGCGAGCCGGCGGCGTCCCCAACCTTCGATTTCCGTGACTGTCCCGCCGTCTTTTTCAATTAATGTCTTGATTGTGTCATTTAATTTCGTAATGTCTCCGTCGGTCGTTTCCGGCACGGCGATATACATCACTTCATATACTCTATTTGCCAATGTTATTTCCTCCTTATGGCTTTCCAGCTTTATCTTCCGATAAAGCAAGAAGGGCTATTTTGATTTTGGATTTTGGATTTGCGATTTTGGATTAAATAAACTGCTTCGAGAAACAATCCAAATCCAAAATCTAAAATCCAAAATCAATTATATTGCGCCATCGCTTTTTCGACGCCGTTTCTGACGACTGAAAAAATCGCGTCGACGCTTTGTTCTAAAATATGTTCAACTTCTTCAAAATCTTTTTTGGAAAAATTCTCCAAAACAAAATTACTTGCGCTGCCGACCGGAAATTCGGGCTGTATACCGATTCTGAGCCGCATAAATTCCGGCGTTTTCAAACAATCAATGATCGACCGTAAACCGTTTTGACCGCCGTGCGAGCCTTGCGGTCGAAGCCTGATCTTGCCGAACGGCAGCGCCAGATCGTCCGAGATCACGAGCAACTTTTCAACACAACGGTCTGATTTTTTGACCAAACAACTGACCGCTTCGCCGCTCAGATTCATAAACGTCTGCGGTTTGGCGAGCTCGACCGTTTGATTTTCGATCAAGCCGCGACCGATAAGTGCGCGGCACTCTTCGCGTTTGACCTGCGTTTGCAGCTTTTGCGCCAGTTTATCGATCAGCATAAAGCCAAGATTATGGCGCGTTTTTTCATAACGCAAACCCGGATTGCCAAGCCCGACGATCAGCCATTTTTTTTCAGAAAGCGCGTCCATCATCAATAATCACAAATAAAAATCGCTTTCCGCCTGAAAATTACTCTTCGCCTTCGCCCGCTTCTTCACCGACGATTTCCGGTTCGCCGCCTTCGGCAACCTGCGGTTCGAGTTCTTCTTCGCGAACGATCGTGATCGAAGCGACGACCGTTTCGGGCGATTCTTGAATCTCGATGCCTTTCGCGACCTGCAAATCCGAAACGTGAACCGATTCGCCCGCATTCAGATTTGAAACGTCAATATCGATTGCGTCGGGTACATTTGCCGGTTCGCACAAAACCTTGATTTCGTGAAGCGGCTGATTGATCACCGCGCCTTCTTCATTCAGTCCCGGCGCATTCCCGACAATATGCAGCGGCACGGTCATTTCCATTTTTTCGCCCTTGACCAGGCGGCGCAGATCGGCGTGCAGAAGACGACCTTTGATCGAATCGATCTGCCGATCCTGAAAGATCACATCCGTGACGCCGACGCCCGCGACATCGAGCGAAAATACGGAATTGACGCCCGCATCGGTTCTCAAAATCGCCGCCAATTCTCTTAAATTAGCAACCGCCGCCAGACTTTCTTCACCGCCGCCGTAAACCGACACGGGAACTTTTCCCTCGGCTCGCAAACGACGCGAATCGTTTTTGCCGCGACCTTCTCTTTTTTCAGCTTTTATTACAAATTTTTCTGCCATAATTTTATCTTGCTTGTCATTCGTTGATAATTTGTTGTTCGCCGCATTTATTTTCAACTTCGAACACCTGACCACAAACAACTGACTAAATGAACAATGACGAAACGCTGGTTTCGTCGTGAATTGATTTGATTCCCTTGGCGAGAAGATTGCCGATGCTCAAAACCTCGATGCGTCCTTCGTCTTCCAGCCGTCTGCCCTTTTCACAAAGCGGAATCGTATTTGTCACAATCACTTTTTTAATGTGCGAATTCGCGATGTTTTCGATCGCATTGCCCGATAGAACGGCGTGCGAAAAACAAGCGTAAATCTCGTTTGCACCGGCTTTTTTCAAAGCTTCGGCAACTTTACAGATCGTCCCGCCGGTATCGCACATATCGTCGATTATCAAACAATTTTTCCCGACCACATCGCCGACGATATTCATCACTTCGGCAACATTCGCTTTTTCGCGGCGTTTGTCGCACAAAGCCAAACCGGTATTCAATCTTTTCGCATAGGCGCGGGCACGTTCCGCGCCGCCCGTATCCGGCGCGACGACGATCGAATTCTCGATCGGATTATTTTGAAAATAATTGACGATCACCGGCGCGGCATACAAATGGTCAACCGGAATATCAAAAAATCCCTGAATCTGCGAAGCGTGCAGATCGACCGTCAAAATTCGATGCGCGCCGGCGGTCGTGATCAAATTTGAAACCAGTTTGGCAGCGATCGGAACACGCGGACGGTCTTTTTTATCGGAACGCGCATAGCCGAAATATGGAATCACCGCCGTTACACGCTCTGCCGAAGCGCGCACAAATGTGTCGATCATAATCAACAATTCCATCAAATTCTGATCGGTCGGCGGACAGGTCGGCTGAATGATAAAAACATCCGTTCCGCGAACGTTTTCGCCAATCTGAAAATTAAATTCGCCGTCGGAAAACCTGTCGGTGCTAACCTTTCCCAGATCACAGCTCAGATGACGACAAATTTCTTCGGCTAAAAGTTTATGGGCATTGCCCGCAAAAACCTTGATGTTGCCAGTTACGCTCATTTAATTTCCGGATTCCAGACTTTCAAATTCCAGATTTTCAGCCCTTTCAGACGGGATTTTAAATCTGGTATTTGGAATAACAAAAAACGAGTAATCCACCAAAGATTACTCGCTCCGATTAAAAAAAATATGGCTGGGGCGGGAGGAATCGAACCTACGAATGCCGGATCCAAAAACCGGTGCCTTACCACTTGGCTACGCCCCAATACAAAAAATTTTTCAGAAACTAATCGGAAGCAACCCGTTGCACGAATTAAGTGCGGTGCGGAACTCGTTCCGCGAAATGGTTGCTACGGCAAACTTTCGCCAGTTTGATTCTTCTTCAAGGGCTTTTAATGTCGCTTGCCGTGTTTCTTCTTTGTCAAATATTGCAAAAACGCTCGCTCCGCTGCCGCTGAGCAAAGCCTGAATCGCGCCCGAGGTTAAAAGCTTTTCTTTTACGCGTTTGATTTCAGGCTGAAACTCGAAAACACTTTTTTCAAAATCGTTAATGAGCTTCGATTGCCGTAAATTGAAGCTCGATGCTTCGTTTTGGCAAATTTTGAGGATACTTTTTGAACTTTCTTTTGTCAAGTATGGCAAGTTAAGTCGGGCAAACGCCTCGGCGGTCGAAACTTTTATATCGGGCGTCACAATTAACAGAAAATTTTCGCTTAAATCTCCCAATTGTTCAATTTCCGTTCCGCGCCCAGTCCCGCACGCCGTGCCGCCGCAGAAAAAAAACGGCACGTCAGAGCCAAGGTATGCGCCGATTTCCATTAATTTTTTAAAATCAATTTCCAGACGCCACAACGTCGCCAAACCGAGAATTGCGGTCGCCGCGTTTGAAGAACCGCCGCCGAGCCCGCCCGGCGCGGGTATTCGTTTTGCAAGATGGATTTTCGCGCCCTTTTTTATGTCGAATTCGCGTTTTAAGATTTGCGCGGCGCGGATAATCAAATTCGATCCGTCAACCGGAATGTTCGGGTCGTCACAGGTTAGAACAATTTCGTTATTTTCTTCAAAACCGATTTCATCAAACAGCGAAACGGTTTGAAAGATCGTCAAAAGATCATGAAAACCATCTTCACGTTTTCCGAGAATCCGCAGATTCCAGTTTATTTTGGCGAAGCTCGGCAGCGTGAAACTTTTTTGCGTCATTTATTTAGCATAGAAAACGAGAAAGTAAAAAGTAAAAAGTAAAAAGACAAAAATTAGAGCAGCTCTAAACTTTTGCCTCATCACTTTTTACTTTTTACTTTTAAGAATTATTTTTTGACCAGAAAAACCTGCGTAAAATAATAGGTTCCGTCGTCGGTGACGGCGATTCCGATTGCCGATTCCTTCCAGCGCCGGTTTAATAAATTTTCTCGATGTCCTTCGGATTCCATCCATTTTTCGACCGCGCATTCGAGCGGTTTTTGGTAACCGCGATTGTAAGCGATGTTTTCGCCCATCGCCCGCCATTTTGTGACTCCGAGCAGGTCGGCGCGGTCATCGACCATTTTCCCGTCAATTCCTTTGTGGCTGAAAAATTTATATTTTGCCATATTTTCCGAATGAAGCCGCGCGATTTTTGCGACCTCGTCGCTCCAAACTAATAGCTCCAAACCTATTTCCGCCCTTTTTTGGTTGATCAGCCCAAAGATTTGTTTTTCAAAATCGACGATCTGATCCGCCGAAGGTTTGGCTGATGAAACTGCTCGCACTGTTTCGGTTTTGACGATTCGCTTTCGATTGAGTCCGGCGTCTTCATCCTTGTCGCGAATATACGCACCGACCGAACCCGTTTTTTCGGCTTGAACAGTCTGGTTAAAAGCGTTTTGGGAAAATGCGCATAAGAAAAGCGCGGAAAATATGACGGATTTTAAAGGAAAAGATTTTAAATTCATTAAACCTCACTTCGGTAGTTCGACCATCTCAATACAGAGATTCGAAACTTTGCGTCCGGCGCTTTTTGCGGCGTCGGTTGCCTTTGTCGGTTAAGGTGCGGAAAAATTTGATCCGCCTGATTTTTTTGAATTGGAAAAAACCCGTTTGAATTTTTGCCATTATTAAAAACTTTCAATCAATCGCGGTTTCCAAAATAAAAGGCGGGATCAACCGCCTTTTATTTTGGATAAATTTTTTGAAAGAATTTATTTTGTCGTCTTTTTGTTGAGCTTTAATTTGATGGCGTTTATCTGTTCGGTGTCCGAAGCAAGCGTCAGGGCTTTTTGCCACGCCGTTTTGGCAAGCTCGGGTTTGCCCTGTTTTTGATAAACGTCGCCGAGATGCTCGTTGATCGTCGCCGATGTTGATTCGGCTTTTAATGCCTTTTTCAGATTTTCTTCCGCCAGATCGAGTTTGCCGAGTTTGAAATACGCCCAACCCAAACTGTCGAGGAAGTTTGGATTTTCGGGATCGGTTCTCAAAGCCTGCTGGATCAATTTCAATGCCTCATCGAGTTTTTCGTTGCGTTCGACGAGAAAATACCCGAGATTATTGAGCGCGATCGGATTATTCGGCGATTCCGCCAAAATTCCGCGTAAAGTGATCTCGGCGGATTTAAAGTCGCCGGCATTTTGCTGGGCGGTCGCGAGCGTCAGTTTGGCGATCTGCTTTTTTTCTTCGCTGCCCGCGATCTGGTACGCTTGATTAGCGGCTTCGACCGCTTCTTTGCCGCGTTTGGCGTCGCTGTAGAGCATTGAAATAAAAATATAGTTCGAAAAATCGTCATACATCATCGACGGAGTTTGCGAATTTTTCTTTCCGATCAGCGATTTGATAAGCGCCGCGCCTTCATCGACTTTGCCCAATTCGGTCAATGTCGAGGCTTCCTGACGAAGAAAACCGTAATCATCGGGAAAACGCAAACGCGCCGCCCGAATTGCCTGCAAAGACTCTTGTTTTTTACCGTTTTCACGATACAGCGCGATCATTTGCCGGTCGCTGAACGAATCTTCGTCGCCCAAGATCTGCCGCGAATTGTCAATCGCGAGTTTGGCATCGGCAAAACGATTGGCAAGTTTGTAGCTGCGGATAATTTTTTCAAAAACGGCGATCGCAAAATCGCGTTCGTTATCGGTCGCCAGATTGTTTTTATCGATCCCGGCAATCGTCAAACCTTTTTGATAAGCCGCGACCGCTTCATCGTAACGCTCGGAATTGCTGTAAATGTCGCCCAGCGAAATTTGCAGATTCGCGGCGGCATTTTTGTCTTTTTCGGCTAATCTGGCGATCGTCTCGTTTAAAAATTTCGCGGCATCATTGGTATTTCCGGCGCGCGATTGAACTTTTGCGAGCAGCATGATCAGCGAAAGGTTCTCGGGATTGGCATAAATCGCTTGTTGCAGCGTCTGAACGGCAGTCGCCGATGTGTTTGCATCGGCTTTTTCAAGTGCCTTGCCAAGCAGTTCAACGGCTTCGGGATTTTCGGGCGCATCGGAAACCGCCTGGTTCAAAACTTCGACCGACTCCTGGATTCGTCCAGCATCGAGCAACGCTTCGCCGAGTTTAATGGAGGCATTTTCGGGCGATAAATTTTCCTGATTTCCCATCACCGTTCGGTAAAAACGGGTTTCGAGCGGAGTTGATGAACTGAGCCAGTTTTGTAGAGCGGAGATTCGCTCCGCCGGTTTGTTCGTGCGTTTGTAAAATTCGCTCAAAAAAGCCCACGCTTCGGCATTTCGCGGGTCGAGTCTGACAATTTCCTTCCAGGCGCCGATCGCTTTTTGGGAATTGGCATCGTCCAAACTGATTATTCCGCTTCCGCCGTCGCTGTTGCCCTCGGAAGAAAGCCGGCTTTTGATGGTATAAAGACGCGACAAAATCCGGTGCGCTCCAAAATTGTTTTTATCAATTTTGACCGCCAGCGATCCCAATGAAATAGCCTCGTTTATATCATTCGGCGGAGTGGTCAAAGTAAGTTCGGCAAGCGCCGTGTAACCTTCTGCCAGTTTCGGGTTCAGTTCGACCGCTTTTTGAAGAGCTTGTTTGGCAAGCCGTGCGCCGTTGGTTGTGCCCTGTGAACGCTGGCGGCTCATATTCCAAATATGGCGTTGACCTTCAAGCAGCTTGGTATATGCCTGTTCACGGCGTTCGCGGGAAATTTCTTCGTTTTTTGCTAAACTTTCTAAATTTTTGGCAAGCGTGTCGGAAAGTTTCGGAACCGGTGTCGGCGTTTTGACAAGAATCGGCGGCGGTGTCGGGCGCGGTGTCGCCGAACCATCGTTTTGCGCGAAAATCCCGGTCGAAATGATCAGAATCGTCAAGATCGGGACAGAAATTACTTTAAACCTCATTTATAAACCTCTTAAACTTTTTCCAAATTGGAAACGATTTTTTTCCAGACACTTTTGCGTGGGAAATTTATCAAAAAAACAACGAGTGAAATAACACCGGCGCGAAACATATCCGAACTGTTTCCGCTGAAAATCGCGATCAAAAATCCGACGATCGAGACAATTTCAGCCATCAGTCCCAAAATAACCGAGTTTGTCAGGAGAGTGCCTAAAAGACCCTTAACGCCCTTAAGAAGCGTGATATTTTTTAATCTTTCCCAATTAAAGAAAAGCCGCCGCAAGACAAAACTTCCGATCGCGATAAAAAGAACCGCCACCCAAAGCGTTGTAAAATCTTGCGCGGTCAGGTTTGTCTCGACTTTTGAAACAAAAAACCACGAAACCAGAATTAATAGCAGGGCAATCAAGATCTGCCCCAGAACGATCGCCACCGTAGTCCGGTAACGCTTTTCGAGTTCAGCCAAATTTTCGCCGGAAATTTCGCTCATTTATCAAACTTTCACGCAAAAAATTTTATTTTTGTTGCGTCTGGGGTTTTGTTTCCTCGGTTTTTTTAGACTGTAATTCACACGGCGCGACCACCGCGGTTAAGGTCTTCGGAATCTCGTTGGCGGCGACATCGCCCGAATTTTCGATCACCTTGTCGATCAGCTCAAATTTGCATTTATCAAAATCGCGGGTCATCAAAACCCCGTCGCGATCGATCGTCAAAGGGTAAATTCCGAAAAGCTGGTTTTTGAAATTGGAGATAAACGAAACCTTTTCGGGTGTCAGTACAGTTTTTGCTTCCGGATTCGGATCGGGAATTTTGGCACCGATAAGTCCAAGCTGTTCTTTTGATTTTTCGAGATAATCGCTGTTCGGATAATCGCGGACGATTTGCTGAAAATATCGCGCGGCTTGATCGGTTTCTTCTTCAAGCAGATAAGTGATCGCCAATTTGTAAAGCGCTTCGTCCATAAAACTGAAGCTCGGATATTTGTCCAAAATCTCCCGGTAGCGCGATTGGGCGCCCTTCAAACCGCCTTTGCCCTGCGTCACCGACAGCGTGTAGTAATAATTGCCGATGTAAAGATTATGGAGCCCGAGATTGTCCTGAACTTCCCTTAAACGCAGATCGACCAGCGGGCGGAGCGGCGATTGCGGATAATTTTGGATAAAGGCTTTGAGTTTTTGTTCGGCGCGGCGGGCATTGGCAATTTCACGATCCGGCAAACCGATCCGGCGCATTTCCGATTCGGCAATTTTCAGCAACACGCGGTCTGCGAGGGGATGCGTCGGAAAAAATGTCAGCCATTCCTGGTAACCGGCAGCGGCTTGAATCAATGCGCTGGTCGAACCTTCGAGATAAAAAGAATCGGCGACCGCGAGTTTTGCCATCGGCAGATACGGCGATTCGGGATAGGTTGTAATGATCGTCTGGAAAAGCAGCCGTCCGACCTCGTAATTATTTTTACGGACTTCTTTGGTCGCGACAACAAACAGCTCGCGGTCGCGTCCAGGCTGCACCTCGCCGATCAATTCTTCATATTCGTCCTCGCCGCCGCCGAAAATTCCGAGAAATTTTTTCTTTTTCTTCTTTTCGCGTTTTTGTCCGACCGTTGATTGCGGATTGGCACGAAGCGAGGCGGTTTCCTGAAGCGCGGTATCAACACCCGCTTGAAGTTCGCGAACCCGTTCTTCCATTTGGTCGATTTCGCTCATTTCATATTTTTCGGAGCGGTCAATCTTTCCGCGCAAACTGTTGACATCCGACTGGACGGTTGAAGTTTCCTTTTCTAAAGCGCGAAGGCGTCCGAGCGGTGTTTCGAGTTTGTCCTTATCGTCTTTTTTTGTTTTGTCGTCCTTATTTTCGTCTTTGATGACCGAAATTGCGCTTTGCAACGAACGCCGCATTGTTTCGAGTTTCGAGCGCATCACGTCGAGTCTTTGATTCGGAGTTCCTTCATTCGGCTTGGTCTGTGCCGAAATCGAAAAAACAAAACTCGAAATTAAAACCACACTTAATAAAATTGATTTATTTACTCTGAAAAACATAATTACCTCAAATATATTTTGGATTTCGGATTTCGGATTTCGAATTTTTTTTGTTGAATTGCTCATTTTCCTTCTCAAATAGAAATTGAATGAACAACCCAATTAAAAATCCAAAAAATTATAAATCCAAAACCGTTAGACCCAAACAGTTGCCTTTTCAATCAATTCGCGCGCCGCTTCGGTCGGATTTTCCTTACCGAAAACCGCCGAGCCGGCAACAATAATTTCCGCGCCCGATTCGACGATTTGCTGGATATTTCCGGCATCGATTCCGCCGTCGATCTCGATTCGGGTCGCCAACCCGCGATCATCGATCATGCGTCTCAGGCGCCGTAATTTATCAATCGCCGTGTGAATGAATTTTTGTCCGCCAAATCCCGGATTAACCGACATCAGCAAAACAAAATCGGCGAACGGCAAGGCTTCTTCCAGAGAAACCAGCGGAGTTGCCGGATTGATCGCAATTCCCGCTTTCCCGCCCGCTTCGCGGATCGCTGTTAAAGTTCTTTGCAAATGGTCATCCGCCTCGACATGCACCGAAACCATATTCGCACCGGCTTCGACAAATTCAACCGCGTAACGTCCGGGTTCGATAATCATCAGATGACAATCAATCGTCAAATCCGTGATTTTGCGGATCGATCTGACGACCGGCAGTCCGATCGTAATATTCGGAACAAATCTTCCGTCCATCACGTCAACATGCAAAACGCCTGCGCCGCCTTTTTCAACGGCGCGGATTTCTTCCGCCAGACGCGTAAAATCCGCCGATAAAATGGAAGGAGCCAGTTCAAACATTTTCTGTATTTTGTCCTTTACTTTGTTGCACAAATAAAACT
>CADEFG010000057.1:8260-13767 GCA_902826505.1 uncultured Acidobacteriota bacterium | reverse complement strand
GGAGTTTTTTCTTAACAATTCACGATTGACGGTTTCCAATTGACGATTGACGATTACCGATTACCGCGCTTGGTGACGTTTTTGTTCAAAGCTGCGGGCGCGTAAAATTCGGCAAAAAATTGGCAGGCTGACGCGCAAATTTGCGCGTCAGCCTGCCAATTTGAAATAAATCCGAAATTATTGAACTTCCCTCACTTCAAAAACCGTGTCCAAATCAATCGAATAGTTCGGGTTTAATGACGGTCGCGGCAGTTTAAATTCCAGTCCTTTCGCTAGTATCTTTTCGACCTCGGCAACCGGCGCCGGTTTCGAAAACAAATAACCTTGCCCGTAGGGGCAGCCGAGCGCTTGCAGCTGTCTTAACTGCTCAGGAGTTTCGATCCCTTCGGCAACGGCTTCGAGATGCAGATTTTGCGCGAGCATCAAAATCGTCCGGACGATCTCGCCGCTTTTCGCGTCGGAATCCATTTTGTTGATAAACGAACGGTCGATCTTCAAATGGTCAAACGGAAAGCGGTGCAGATAACTTAAAGAAGAATAGCCCGTCCCGAAATCATCGGTCGAAAGCGAAATGCCGAGCGCGCAGAGATCGTTGAGAATATTAAGCGCGGTTTCGCTGTGTTCCATGACGGTCGTTTCCGTCACTTCGAGATTCAGATAGCGTGACCGAAGTCCGGTTTTTGCCAGAATTTCCCGTACCTGCGCGGTGAATGCCGGGTGCATCAACTGTTTGGCGGACAAATTAACGCTGACCGAAAGCGGTGTCGGACGCGGAAACAGATTTTGCCAGACGGTGATCTGGCGGCAAGCCTCTTCGAGAATCCATCTGCCGATCGGAATGATCAGACCGGTTTCTTCGGCGACGCCGATAAATTCGTTCGGCGCAACCAAACCGTGGACGGGATGCTGCCACCGGATCAATGCCTCGAATTCGACGATCGCGCCGGTTCCGAGATCGACGATCGGCTGGTAGAAAACCTTGAATTCATTGCGGTCGAGAGCTTTCCGCAAATCGTTTTCGACCTGCAAAAGATTCATATTGCGGACGTGCATAGCGTGGTCAAAAATCTCGTAACGCGCTTTGCCCGATTCTTTGGCGCGATACATCGCCGTGTCGGCATCGCGCAGAAAATCTTCGGGATGGCGCGGAATTTCATCCGAAATGATCACGCCGATACTCGCGGACGTGAAAATTTCGTAATTATCGATCTTGAACGGTTCGGTCAGCGCATTTTGAATCCGTTCGGCAATCCATATAACTTCCGAACTTTCGTTCGACCCGTTTAATAAAATCGTAAATTCGTCGCCGCCGAGGCGCGCCACGACATCGCGCGGACGAACGCAGTTTTTAAGCCGTTTCGCAATTGCCATCAACAATTTATCGCCGACGACGTGTCCGAGACTGTCGTTGATAATCTTAAAGCGGTCAAGATCGAGAAATAAAACGGCAAAGCTGAAATTCGTTTCCCGCCCGGCGCGTTCGATCGCGGCTTCGAGATGATTCATAAATTCGGCGCGGTTCGGCAAATTCGTTAAAGGATCGTGGAGGGCATAGTAAAGTAATTTTTCTTCGGCGCGGATCCGCTCGGTGATATCGCGAAAACTGCAAACCCGACCGACCGGTTTTTCTTCGAGATACTGCGGCTGCGAATATCGTTCAAAGACGCGTCCGTCCTTAAATTTGACGGTCGTTAAACAGGTCGCCAGCGGGTCTTCATAAAGGCGCGCGGTTTGCAGTTCAAATTTTTTCGGGTCTTTTAATTGCGATTTTATGTAATTAATGATCTCCTCCCCGCTTTTTTGTTCGATGATCGCGGGCGGAATCTGCCACATTTCGAGAAATTTCCGGTTGTAAACGACGATCTCGCCGTCAGAATTGATGACGACGATGCCGTCGTTTGAAGATTCGAGCGTCGAGGTCAGCAGCGAAACAGTTTTATGGAGAGAATTTTCGGCGCATTTGCGTGCCGTAATATCGCGGGCGATGCCCTGCACGCCGACCGGTTTGCCGTCGCGAAAGATCAAACGCGTGCTGAGTTCGAGCGAAACGCGTTGTCCGTGTTTGGTAATAATTTCGAGTTCGTAGGTGACCGGCACTTCCTTGGCAACCTTGTGCGCCATCATTTTTTGCGCCTTTTCCAGATATTCCGGCGCGACGACCTGCGAGATATTGATCGTACCGCCGACCGCTTCCTGCCGCGTGTAGCCGGTGATCTTTTCGCCGGCGCGGTTGAGCGATGTAAAGTAGCCCTGCAGGTCGTGCGTGTAGATCAGATCGTTCGCATTTTCAAACAGATCGCGGCTTCGTTCTTCGCTTTTCCGCAAGGCTTCCTCGGTTTGTTTGCGTTCGGTAATATCGCGGGCAATGCCGTGGACGCCGACCGGCAACCCGTTTTTGTAGATGATGCTGCTGTTGACTTCGAGCGTCACGCGGCGACCGTCTTTGGCGAGACAAACGACTTCATAGACGGTCTGTTTGGCGCCCGAGGCGATTTTTTCGGCGAGCATTTTGCGCGTCAACCGCAGATGTTCGGGCGCGACGACCTGCTTCATATTCATTTTCAGAACTTCTTCGCGGGTAAAACCGAAAACCCGTTCTGCCGCCTGATTGATCGAAACGTAATTGCCCGCCAGATCGTGGATATAGATCAGATCGTTCGCATTTTCAAACAGGTTGCGGTAACGGGCTTCGCTTTCGCGCAATTCTTCGACCGCTTGTTTGCGGTCGGTGATGTCGAGAATAATTCCCTGCCAGCAAATCGTCTTGCCTTTTTTGTCATGGACAAATCTGCCCCAATCGCGCACCCATCGAATATTTCCGTCTTTGGTGACGAGGCGGTATTCGTAATTCGTTTCTTCGCCGGCGAGCATCGCCGCTTCGGTTTGTTCGAGAATCCGTTTGCAGTCTGCGGGATGAATCACGCGGAGCCACATATCGGGATTCGTTTCCCAGTCTTCGAGCGGGTAGCCGAGCGATTCGAATGCCGGACTGACGTAAAAAGGCGCAAACGGCGGCAATGGCTCGACAGCGTAAAACATCACGGGAAGATTTTCGATAAATCCGCGAAATTTTGCGTCATTTGCGCCCTCGGCGATCAAGTTTTGAGTTATTTTAGAGTTTTTGTTTTCAAAAAGCGATAAAACTTTTATGAGACCCTTGTTTTTGTCTGACATATAAAAAAATGTCCTTTGAGAATGCCTGACTGTGTTTAAAATAAAATGGGGATTTCGTAAATTTGAATGATTTCGAAGCGATCTTTGCAAAAGCTTCAATCTTCTTATCGGACGATTTTGCCGACTTTGGTTAAATCAAGGGGTAACTTAACAAAAATCGGCAAAACTGCGGCAGTTTCAATATTTCAAACGGCGAACAATAACTCAATCAACTTTACAAGTTAAATCATTGAACTTTCGTCACTTCCAAAATCGGATCGCCGTCAATCGAGAACGAACGATTGATGACCGCCGCCGGAAATTCATAATCCAACCCGCTTTGGAGAATTTTTTCGGCGTCGGGCGCCGCGACGGGTTTTGAGAACAGATAGCCCTGTGCGAGATTACAGCCGAGCTCGCGCAGGCGTAATAATTGTTTTTCGGTTTCGATGCCTTCGGCAACGACTTCGAGATTGAGATTTTCCGCGAGCGTCAGAATGGTGCGGACGATTTCCTCGGATTTCGCGTCGGAATCCATTTTCCCGATAAACGAGCGGTCGATCTTGAGGCGTTCGAACGGAAAGCGGTGCAGATAGCTCAAGGAAGAATAGCCCGTCCCGAAATCGTCCGTGCTGAGCCGCACGCCGAGCGCGCAGAGTTCTGATAAAACCTCGAGCGCGGCTTCGGCATTGTCCATGACCATCGATTCGGTCACTTCGAGTTTTAGAAATTCGGGCGGCAGACCGCCCGAGCGCATAATTTCCTTAACTTGTTTGATCAGGTTCGGATGCATCAATTGCTTTGCTGAAAGATTGACGCTGACGGCTAATTGCCGGTCGGGAAACTTTCGCCGCCATTCGCTGACCTGCCGGCACGATTCTTCCAAAACCCATTCGCCGATCGGAATGATCAAACCGGTTTCTTCGGCGACCGGGATAAATTCATTCGGCGGAATAAACCCGAGTTCGGGATGTTCCCACCGGATCAAGGATTCGAATTCGTGGGTGCCGCCGGTTTCGAGATTGACGATCGGCTGGTAGAAAACCTTGAATTCATTGCGCTCGATCGCTTTTCGCAGATCGTTTTCGACACGCAACAGATTCATATTGCGAACGTGCATCGCTTTGTTGAAAATCTCGTAACGCGCCTTGCCCGTTTCCTTGGCGCGATACATCGCCGAATCGGCATCGCGCAGAAAACTTTCGGGATTTTCGTACGGATTGTCCGAAATGATGATGCCGATGCTCGCCGAGGTGAAAACTTCGAAATTATCGATCATAAACGGCGCGGTCAGTTTTGTTTGAAGCCGTTCGGCAACTTCCGTGACGGCTTCGACGTCTTTGATCTTATTGAGCAAAATCGTAAATTCGTCGCCGCCGAAACGCGAAACGATGTCGCCCGGACGAACCGCCGATTGCAGCCGTTCGGCGATCGCGATCAAAAGTTTGTCGCCGATCACGTGCCCGAGACCGTCGTTGATGACCTTGAACCGGTCGAGATCGAGAAACAGGACGGCGAATTTATTATTTTTATTGACCCGCGCGTTCGCGATCGCGCTTTCGAGGATCGTCGTAAAATGAGCACGGTTCGGCAAACCCGTCAGCGAATCGTGCGAGGCTTCGTGCAGAAGACGATCTTCGACGGCGCGGCGTTCGGTGACGTCGCGCAGGATCGCCGTGTAATAAATCCCGTCGCTCGTTTTCCAGACCGAACCGGACATTTCGAGCGGAAATTCGCCGCCGTCCTTGCGTCTGCCCGAGGCTTCGACGGTTTTTCCGGCAAACGGCGCGAGAACGTTTTCGAGCGTAAATTTGACACCGGCGGCAATTGCCTTCTGGGCATATTTTGCGCCCATCAGCGAAGTTATCGGAAAACCGACGATCTCTTCTTCCTTGTAACCGAAGATCATCTCGGCGGCTTTGTTCCAAAGCGTGATCTTTCCCGCCTCGTTGACGAGCAGGATCGCGTCGCTTGCCGATTGAATGACCGAACGGAATTTTGCTTCGGAATTTTGGATCTCTTCAAGCGAATGCGCGTGTTTTAAGCTGTAGCGAATCGCGCGTTCGAGCAGCGGCGCGGCAAGCTCGCTTTTGACGAGATAATCGGCGGCGCCCGCCTGCATCGCCTGAAAATCGATTTCCTTGTCGCCGTGTCCGGTCAGCAAAATGATCGGTGCCGTGCAGCCCTGTTTGATGGCTTCGCGCAGCAGTTCGAGCCCTGTCCGCTCGCCCAAACAATAATCGACCAGATAAATATCGTGACGATTTTCGTTGAGGGCGTTTAATCCGTCGTCGAAATTATCGATCCAATCAATCTTGAACTGATTTTCTTTAATTTCGTCGAAGGTATTGCCC
>CADEFG010000057.1:0-8250 GCA_902826505.1 uncultured Acidobacteriota bacterium | reverse complement strand
TCCACGAGAGATTCAAAAGTCACGGGTTTGACGATAAAAGAATTAACGCCCAATTCATACGAGCGAATGACGTCTTCTTCGGCTTTCGAGGTCGTCAAAACAACCACCGGAATACTTCGCAGATCAGCGTCCGCCTTGATTTCGCGCAACGCTTCCAAACCGCTTTTGCGCGGCATATTCAAATCGAGCAGGATCAAACTCGGACGCGCCGCGATTTCGGTAAATTTCCCGCGCCGGTAAAGATAATCCATCAATTCTTCGCCGTCTTCGACCGTGTCCACGACATTCAGCAAATGATTTTCTTCAAACGCTTCGCGGACGAGCAGGCGATCGTCCGGGTCGTCATCGGCAAGCAAGATCGTGACCGTTTTAGGATCGGGTTTCATGAACATTCGAATCCTCCTGTGCGACTGGTAAATCGATATAAAATGTCGCGCCTTTCCCGGGTTTGCTCGCGGCGGTGATCTGTCCGCCGTGACGTTCGGCGATTTTCCGGCAAACCGCCAGACCGATGCCCGAGCCTTCGTAATGTGCGCGCCCGTGCAAACGCTGGAAAACGGTAAAAATACGGTCGAGATATTTTTCGTCAAAACCGATCCCGTTGTCCTCGATCACGATCCGGCAACAATTTTCATCGCCGCCGTTCGTGAGAATCTCTTCGCCGTCCAGAAAAAAGCTGGCGCCGGTCGGCGCAATGGTTTCGGCAAACACTTTGACGACCGGCACAACATCAGACCGGTGAAATTTAAGGGCATTTCCGATCAAATTTTGTAGTAGTTGACGCATCTGCAAAGGATCGGCATCGATCGTCGGCAGCTCGCCGATCACAACCCGTCCGCCGGTTTGCTCGATCCGAACTTCGAGGTCGGACACTACCTCATCGGCAATTTTTTTCAAATCTACAGGCTGAAACGGCTGAGTTTTGGTCGAAACCCGTGAAAAGGTCAGCAAATCGTCGATCAGATTCTGCATCCGGCTTGCCGCGCTGCGCATCCGAAAGATATAATCACGTCCTTCGTCGCCAAGATCGGCGGCGCATTTCTTCTCCAGACGGTCGCCGAAAGCCTGCACTTTGCGCAGCGGTTCCTGCAAATCGTGCGAGGCGACATAGGCAAATTCCTGCAATTCGCGGTTGCTTTTTTCGAGTTTGTAAGTGTAACCGCGGAGCTGTTTTTCGGCTAATTTGCGGTCGGTAATGTCGCGCGAATTATGCAGAACGCCGAGCACTTCGCCGTTTTCGTCCGCATATTGCCGCCCGACGCCTTCGAGCACGCGCCACGAGCCGTTCAGATGTTTGTAGCGAAATTCGTGTTTGAAAACATAATCCGCGTCCGCAAATGCGTTTCGATACGCCTCTTTGACCATCTCGACATCTTCGGGATGAATAAAATCGAAAGATTGCATCCCGATCGCCGCCCGCGGGCTATAGCCGAGGATATTTCTGACCGACGGGCTCAAGAAAATTATCCTGCCGTCGACGCTAAAAATTGCCGATACATCGGACGAATCCTTGATCAGATTATTAAATTTCAACTCGCTTTTCTCTGCCGAAACTTTATTGACGAGTTCCATTTTGCTTTTCAAAGCCGACAATTGGCGGGCAAAAATCAGAGAGATAAAGCCGACCGTAATGATTGCCGAAACCGCGAGCGTCGGCGACCAAAAAGCTCTTGTTTCATACACCAAAAGACCGATCCCCAAAACCGCGCCCGAATATAAAAAAATGTCGGAAGTCAGGACATAGGCATTTTTCGGAACTTTTAGACTTGAAAATTCTTGTGTTACTAGATTTTGATTTTGCATTCGTCAATTTACAAAATGTTTCTGATCTTTACTTCCAAAAAAAGCAGTCTGAAAGATTTGATTTAAGTCAGTTTGAAATCCAATTCGGTCAAATTGACCTCCCGGCAAACCTTGCACATCAACTCTGCCTCGTGAGAAGTATTTTGAAACTCAATAAAAACAACGTTTTGAAAAATTATCGGGCAACTTTGCCGGTAATTTACAGGGCATTTTCCGTGCCAGCTTTTTTCCAGAGCGGCGATTTTTTTTGACAACCGGTTTTTTAAAAATTTCATCGGAACTTTCATAGCAAAAGCTATAATTTTTTGAACCAGAGGGAGGAAGTTATGAATTATTTGAAAAAACTCGGCTTGGCATTGGCGGCAATTCTTTTTGTCATGAGCATTTCCGTGATCAGCGGGAATGCGCAGAGATATCGCAACCGCGAATGGCAAAACCGTGATAATAATTGGCAATACCAGCAAAACCGGCGCTGGCGAAATCGGAACGGAAGAATCAACCGGAACGAATATCGGCAGCTTTCGCGTGAACGCTACCGGCTTTACCGGCGGGCAAATCGTTATTACTCGAATGACGGTTATTTAAGCTACCGGGAAAGACGAAATCTTGCCAGAAAATACTACAAATACCGTCGCAACGTCCGTCGGGACCGACGCGATTGGTAATTTTTCAAAACGACTCTCCTCAAAAAATTCTCTCCTCGAAAAAATATATTCGGAACGGTTTCGATAAACCGTTCCTTTTTTTTCTCGCCAATTTCCTTGAAAAAAGCTAAACTTAATTCAAATTTTAACCGTTCCAAAACCTATGAAAAAATTTATTTGTTTGTTGCTTCTCTTTGCTTTTTCCGCTCCCGTTTTTGCCCAGACAATGCCGAAAGACGCCGACCCGAAGCTCTGGACGCAAGCCTTAAAGATTCACCAAAAAGCGATTATCATTGACGGGCATAACGACATCACCAGTCCGATGGTTGACGAGGATTTTGATCTCGTGACCAATTCGATCGGCAAATTTCACGCCGACGGCGACCCGTTTCACACGGATCTCGGCAGATTCAAACAATCCGGCATTACCGGCGAATTTTTCTCGATCTACGTTTCGGGAACAAATAAAACGCCGATGCGCCGCGCGATGGAGCTGATCGACGCAACGAACCGCGAAGTCGAAAAACACGCGGACGTTTTAACGTCGTGCACGACCGCCGACGAGATCCGCCGTGCCAAAAAACAAAAGAAAATCTGTGCGCTGATGGGCATCGAAGGCGGTTATGCGATCGAAAATTCGCTGTACGCCCTGCGCGATTTTTACCGTCTCGGCATTCGTTATATGACCCTCACGCATAATGTTTCGCACGATTGGGCAGACGCGCACCGCGGCGAAGTGAAAAATAACGGTCTCTCGCCGTTCGGCAAAGAAGTCGTTAAGGAAATGAACCGTCTGGGAATGCTCGTCGATATTTCGCACGTTTCGGTCAAAGTGATGGCGGACGTTTTAGACGTCACGACCGCGCCGATCATCGCCTCGCATTCGGGCGCGCGCGGCGTCAACGATCATACGCGCAACGTCCCGGACGAGATCTTAAAACGCGTTGCCGCGAACGGCGGCGTGATGATGATAAATTTTTACCCGTCGTTTCTCGATGCGCGGACGAACACCGAAGAAAACGAACGCGCCGCCAAATTGAAACCCCAAATCGACGCGCTCCGCGAACAGTTTAAGGACAACCCGCAAGGCTTTAACGAAGCCGAACGCAAGCTGCTCGACGCGAACCCGATCTACATCGCGCCTTACACGCGCATCGTTGACCATATCGATCATATGAAAAAGGTTGCCGGAATCGACATCGTCGGGATCGGTTCGGACTACGACGGCGTGCCGTTTCTGCCCGCCGGAATGAACGGCATGGAAGATCTCGTGCTGGTCACGTACGAAATGCTCCGGCGCGGCTACACCGAACAGGAAATCCGCAAAGTTTTGGGCGAAAATTTTCTGCGCGCCTTTTCGAAAGCCGAGCAGGTTGCCGGTATCAATCAGCGCAAGATCAGCGGCGGCGGCAGTTTGATGAAGATCGGCAAATAAATCGGGATCGCGAGCGGTAGCGAGTCTGCTATTCATTCTAAATTTCCGATGCACCGTTCAGCTACTGCTCACTTCATTGATTTTCAAACAGTTTAACTGTTTGCGTCTGCTTACTTAATATGAAAAAGCGTTTTATTTTACTATCATTTTTTCTTCTCATCGCGCTCGCAAATGTTTCGTTCGGCTGTTCGCAAGCGGAATTCGGCGTGCCGGTTTGCGCCAATTATACGCGGGCTGACGCCGTTTTTTTCGGCAAGGTTTTGAAGGTCGAAGATGTTCCGAAAACCGAAGATTATCCGCCGGGCGGTCACAAGATCCGTTTTCAGGTTTTGCAGAATTTCAAAGGCGCCGACAATCCGACGTTTGCGCTCGTCTCGGGCGACCCCAAAACAGGCAGCGGTTTGAACGCGAAAACGGGTCAAACCTGGATCATCTACGCCCGCAACGACATCGTCGTCAAAGCGTTTCAGGATTTTCGCGGTGCCCGAATCGAACCGAAGGAAAAAAGCGAGGAGCTCGAAACGCTCAAAAATATCTTAGCCGGAAAATCCGAAACCGCGATTTCGGGACGCCTCACCTCGGAAAAGCTCGGCAGATACGAGTACGAGGAAGCCGAAATCACGGTCGAAGGCAAAAATTTCAAACAAACCGCGAAGACCGACGCCGACGGCGCGTTTAATTTTCCCGTTCCGGCGGACGGAAAATACAAGGTCGAATTAAAACTTCCCTTCGCGGCGCGTCTCGTTTGGGACGAATGGCTTTTGGGCGCGTCTTTCGCCGAAGGAAATCCGACAATTTTCAAATACGACGTTTCGATCAATGACGGCGATTGCTTTTACAGTTTTTTTGAGGTATTAAAAAAATAGCCGGAGATTTTTTTGGAAAACCGAAACAAAAATGCCGCTTGAGAATATTTACGAGATTTCTGACCGGATCGACCTGACCCGCCTCAAAATTGCGGGGCTCTTGGTTTTATTGATCTTGGGCTGGGTTTTGTTCGGAGCGTGGAACATTTCCCGCGATCTGCGGGAAGTTGCGGCGGCAGGCACGCCCGAAGCCGACCGTTTGCGCAGCGTTGACGCGCTTTGCACGGATTTGCCGAAACCCGAAAAGTTTTACTTTGTGAACCGCGAACCGCCGACCGAAGTGAGCGGCAGAACATCGGTCGTTTATCGCTTTCGTTCCGAACGCAGCCCGGAAGAAATTATGCCCGCGATCATCGTCCGGCTCGGCGAAAACGGCTGGACATTCAAGCCGAACAGCGAATCGCTGCTTTCGGTTTTTAAGAGAGCAAACCAGACGATTGCCGTTTCGAATTCCGAGAGTTCAATCGACAGCTCAGCGGTCAACTATAATTTTTACTGTTCCGAAGAAGCCGCCAAATATTAGCATAAATACAGTGTTTTTTATATTTTGTAAGGTTTTAAACTCCGCGCTTTAGCGTCTTGGCGGGAAATTAATTTATTCATTGATGACAAGTTTATTTCCCGCCAAGACGCTCAGGCGCAAAGAAAAAATAGCAAAAAACTTAAAAAACAAAGTAATAAATAACAATGCCGTTCGAGAATTTTTACGAAGAATCCGACAAAGCCGCTCGCCGCTGGCGGAAATATTTCGGTCTCGTATTTTTGCTGCTTGTCGGTTATTGGACTCTGGCTTTGTTAATGTAATCCTCGTCAGTTACTTTTGGTGGATTCTACTTTATTTTTATCAAATAGCTGCCCAAGCGTAAGTCCTAAAGTCTTAACTTTTACAGATTAAGCGCAAAACTCGGTGGAATTATTCGCACTCGGCTTGTTTGATTAAGTCGATTTGTTTTCCGACGATATTTTTTATCTCATATCAATGAATTTCTCTTTTTTTACTTATAAATTATCAATTGTTTCGCGCACTCCCGGCGCAGAGCCTCCACTGCTTTCCCTCATATGAACTTTCTCGCTCATTTTATGACGCATATCAAGAAAGAAATTTTCCGCGCCCTTCAAGATGCCGACATATGCACTGACCGGATAAGGAAGATAGCTGGCGATTTCCCCGACACCGCTTAAAACCTTTCCGAAAGCCGCCGCCGCGCCTTCAGGGTCGTTCTGAATTTCGCCGATTTCGATTAAAGCCCGAACGCCTTGATCTATTTTGTGAATAGCGGCAATCTTATCGCAGATATCGCCTATTTTCGATGCCGTGTTTCTAACGGCATCGACTCCGCTCTTGATTTGGGAAATCTTTGCTTGATATTTGTCAAAGACGGGAACGTATCGAGTTTTATCAAGATAACTTGAGGCAACTTCCAGTCCGTCGGCAAAGTCTGTTAAGTCCTTTATCGGACCGCACGACCACGTTTCCTCAACTGTCGCCACGTAGAATCCATCAACATCCGGGTAAATTTTCTTATACCAATATTCATTCCACCAGCCCACTTTTTTTTGTCCCATATTTGTTATTCCTCAAAAACGTTTTTGATTATTTGAAGCGGCGGCGCTTTCGCATTTGTCGTCGTGCGGAAAATTACGCTCGACGCGAGCGGAAAACGCCGCCGCCCGACGAATTGACCGCGCCCGTGTCGAGCCGATACCGCCGAACCGATGCAGACAATTTGATAAGTTACGGCGCGACGAATCCGGCGAGCGGATTGCCGTAGAAAGCGTCGCTTTTCGGAAACTGTGCCGAAATTGTTTGAACTCCGGCGGAAAAAACATACAAACAAGCCAATTTAAGAATTAAATACTTTTTCATAATTTTCTCCTCCTCGAAAAATGTCGCCTATGATTCGGAAGTAAAATTTAACCCGTCTAAACCTTCCATCACGACGACCACTTGCGGCACGAATCGGTAACTCTTCGCGCGGACTTCAAAAATGTAAGTTTGCCCGGCTTCGACTTCCTCGAACCGGTAAAAGCCGAACGCGTTTGTCCGCGCCGTCCGGGCGCTGCCGTTCATATCGGTCATCACGACGATTGCATTGGTTAAGCCTCCGCCCGTCGGCGTTAAGACATTGCCGGAAACGGAAACGTTCGCGGCGGTCGGCGTTGCAGCCGGCGACCAAAAACCATTGTAAAGCGTGAACGCCGCGCCTTGCGGAAAGCCGCCCGCGATAGTCTGTCCAGCCGTGCCGCCGAGCGTGAACGCGCCGCCGGAGATTGCTCCGCCGCCCGCCGCGACGATTGATTTTTCGACGGTGAACGCGCCGCCCGTTTGACCCGAAGCGAGCGCGGCGAGAAACAGCAACCCAAAAACTACTTGAAAAAATTTACTCTTCCTCATCTTAATTCTCCCGGCAGATTTCCGCTTCTCGGTTCGTTGCGCAGACGACTTTTTTTAGCAACTCAAATTGCTGCTGCAGTTGTTTGTTTTGCTCGCGCAATTGATCGATTTGCGTCTGCTGTTCTTTAAAGGCGTTGATAAAAAGAACGCTCAAACCGTTTTCCTTGACCTGTTCGACTTCGCCTTTATCATTGCGGGTCACCAAATTCGGCTCGACTTCGGCGACATCTTCGGCGTTTAAACCGATGTCGAACGTTCCATCCGCCGTCCATTTGAAGGCGACGGGTTTCAGGCGTTTGATAAAGTCAAGCCCGCCCGTAAAAGGCTGCACGTTTTCTTTGCCCCGTTCGGATGCGAAAGTCGATATACAGTTCGTGATAACGTTAGCAGCAATTCCGTCGCCTGCTGCCCGCCAGCAAAGAGGAAACCCCGAAGCTGACTGCGCGAACGAGCGGATATAAAGATTCGGGGCAACCACGCCGCCGCCCGCCGCGGTGTTCACGACCCGCATATTGAAATTTCCGCCGCCGAGGTCCCCGGCATTCAAAAGTCCGGGAATGCGCGTCGTTTCCGTCGTCGTGCCGAGAACGATGGTGTTGCTGGTTGAAACCACCGCGTTAAAGCCGATAGCCGTAGAAAAACTTACTTGCGTTGCGGTATTCGGATTTCCCGCGCCGGCTCCGATGAATGTATTGCTGTTGCCCGTCGTGTTTTGGCTGCCGGCTACTCTTCCAAAAAATGTGTTATTGGTTCCAACTGTGTTACTCAAGCCGGCTTGCTCTCCGAAAAATGAATTGAAATTGCCGCCCGTATTTGAAAATCCCGCTCTATCGCCGAACAAAGAGTTATTGATTCCGGTACTGTTGAAAGAACCGGAATCGCGTCCGAAAAATGAATTGCCGTTGGCGGTCGTCGTATTGAGACCGGCTCCTGAGCCGAAAAATGAATTGGCACTGCCCGTGGTATTATTCTGCCCGGCGCGTTCTCCGAAAAAAGAATTGAAATCCCCGGATTGGTTAAGCCTCCCCGCTTCCGAACCGAAAAAAGAATTTTTGAGACCGGTCGTATTGAAAGCCCCGGCGAGATACCCGAAGAAAGAATCGTTAG
>CADEFG010000056.1 GCA_902826505.1 uncultured Acidobacteriota bacterium | reverse complement strand
GGGCGTGCGATGCGCTCGTCAGGTGCGTTTTGTTCGGGGCGCAAACCAGCACAGCATCACAATGCTTCATCAATTCTTAACGCGAAGAACAAACCTTTCCGCCGATTCCCTTTGCCGTTCGCTCCGCTTTTTCGGGAACAATATCGTAAAGCGCTGAAATCTCCGCGCGTGCATCCTGAGAATAAATTTGCCCGTGCAGGTTGCCGACATAACCTGTCCCGACAATCCCGATTCTAACTTTTTCCATAATATTTGAGCCAAGAGTTTAGAGTCCAAAGCCCAAATTTTTTTTTGACTCATGACTCTGGACTTTTGACGCTGGACTATAAATTTACCAACTGCCGCCCGCTGCCGAGCTTTCCAAGCCTAACACTTTTTCGGTCGCGACTTTTGCTTTTCGCGCAACTTCAAACGGGTCTTCGTTCCAATATTCGGGACGGAAAATCTCGATCGAAACCATCCGGTCATAACCGATCTTATCGAAATGCGCCTTGATTTCCTTGATCGGCAAAATTCCCGTGCCCGGATAAAGCCGGTGCGCGTCGGTCAATTCTTCCTTCGGCAGATTTTCGGCGTCGTTGATGTGAAAGATAAAAAGTTTCTCGGGGTTCATCCGGTCGATCGCTTCAAAGGTCGAATTTCCGGCGTAAAAATGAAATGTGTCGATCACATTGCCGATATTTTCGCGGTTTACTTTTTCGACGATTTCGTTGCACAGATCGAGCGTTTGCACTGAACAATCGGTTTGCCCGAGAAATTCAAAGGCGAGCGAAACATTATGTTTTTCGGCAATCGCGCCGAGTTCGTTCAAAACTTTGACAGATTCTTCGATAATTTCTTCTTGGGTCGCGTTTTCGGGCAATTTCCCCGGCACGACCACCACATACGGGCAGCCGATTTCACCCGCGATCCGCGATAGTTCTTCGGTTTCGGCTAATATTCCCGCGAAATCTTCAGCGCTGCGAAAAGTAATATGCTCGATCGAATTGATCGAATAAGGTTCAAGTTTATTCTCTATCAACAAATTCTTTAAATCTTCCGTTGTTCCGGTTTTCAAAAACTCGCGTAATTTTGCTGCCCAAATTTCGAGCAGTTCAAAACCCGCCGCGCCGGCTGCTTTGATGTCGGTTTCCAAATCGGCGTGCATTGTCGTCGCGCCGTTTAATGCAATTTTCATTTAATCACTCCCAAAATACTCAGTTTTGTAGATTGTAACATGAGTCAATTGGTAGTTTGAAAATTGGATTTACTAATATTTAAAAAGAATATTTATTAAATATGCTAAAACGATGTTAGTTTTCGCCCCCTAAAAGCCATTTATATATAGTAAGAGCCTCAAAACTCATTTAGCTTGTCGGAATTTGTTAAATGAGAAAACGGAAGTCTAAAATCCTCAAGTTATTCATTATCTTCACAATCTATTCTATTTGCAGAAGAGGTCGGTTCCTGAAATCAAGAACTGACCTCTCCCCTGCTTTTTCCAAAATTATAAATCTTTAAATTTATCGCCTGACTTATACAGCAAATCTATTTTTTTTTCGCCAATTTGAAAAATGACCAAATTTGTTTGCTCCGGAAAACTTTCAAAAAAGATCGTGTTTTGGAGCTTTGCACCCTCAAATGACTCGGCAAACGGGATCTCGATGTAAACATGAACGACATCGTTCGCAAATTCTTTTCCGATCCATTTTAACTTTTGCGCTTCGCTCTTTTTGTTTTGAAATATCAGGTTTTCTTCAAGATATTTTAAAAGTTCAGGATCGACTTCCGCCGTTTTTTCAAGATCAACCCGCTTTTTTAAACGTCTTTCGAGCATCGGCTGAACGTCGTGATTAAAGAGTTGTACATTTATTTCGATATTTTTGTCCTTCGCATTGTAATCCATCCGCGTCAAACTCGTGTGAAAAGTGTGCAGCGCGCGCGCCGGGAAAATATGCGCCGTCGCGCAAACCATCAAAACTAAAAGCCAAAATATCTGAAAAATTTTCAATCTCATCATCAGTTTGATTTCGTGCCGCTAAACGTCGTCGTGCCCTGCGGTGCCGTGACGTTGCCCGTCATTGAACTTCCCGTGATATTTCCGACCACAGTCAGCTCGAACGGCGAGGTTGTTTTCAGCGTCAAAACTCCGTTTTCAAATTTCCCGCTCGAAATCTGCATCGAACCTTGCGCGCCGTCAATCGTTCCGGTGACGTTCGTTCCTTCTTGCACGAGCTTTAAAGTAAACGGTATGATTTGACCGCCCGCATCAATGCCAATCGTCCATTTTCCGGTTAACCCGACATTCGAAGTCGTGGTCTGGCGGGGCTGATTTGGAACGGGCTGCAGATTTGAACGCTGACCGGATTTAAAGACCTGAAAACGGGTCGGGACAAAACGGCGCGGAAAGAAATTATTTTTAAGATCGGCGTCGGCGGTTTCGAGATTCGGATCAAGCACGATCGCTTTTGCTTCTTTTTTCGTGATGATCATTTTTGAAACATCAAAATTGTTATAGCGCCAGATTTCCGCCGGGATGCGGATCTCTTCGCTGGTCCCGTCCATAAATTCAACCTTAAAAATGACGGGCATCACGAGTCCGCCGACGTTTTTCAGATCGACCACATAAAAATAATAGTTTCCGTTCAAAAGCGATTTTTCTTTTTCGTCAAGGTTCGCCAGAAATGCCTGGTAATTTTGCCGGTCCTGGTCGGTTATTTTGAACTGGTCAAAATCGTTGTAATAATCGCGTAGGCTCGGATATTGATCGATCCTTTTCGGCAACGGTTCGTTGCGCTGCTGCGAAAGAGTTTTCGGTTGAGAGTTACTTTGCTTTCGTTGTAATTCTTTTTCGACGTCCGGATTTTTCGTGTCGATTTGATATAGCCGGACGTTTTCGATTGAAATATCAACGTGATCGGTCGAATAAAACCAGCCGCGCCAGAACCAATCCAGATCCGTGCCGCTCGCATCTTCCATCGTCCGGAAAAAGTCTGCCGGTTCGGGGCGTTTGAATTTCCACCGCCGGGCATATTCCTTAAACGCAAAATCGAACAATTCCCTGCCCAAAACGGTTTCGCGCAAAATATTCAGCGCGGTCGCCGGTTTCGCGTAAGCATTGTTGCCGAACTGCAAAAGCGAATCCGATTGCACCATGATCGGAACTTGATTATCCGACAGCATATAATCGGTAATATTTTGCGGTTCGCCGCGCCGCGACGGATAGTTTTTCTCCCATTCCTGCTCGCTCAGATATTGCAGAAATGTATTTAATCCTTCATCCATCCAGGTCCAATCGCGTTCGTCGGAATTGACGATCATCGGGAAATAATTATGTCCGACCTCGTGGATCACGACCGAGATCAAACTGTATTTTGTTTGCGCCGAATAACTTCCGTCGGGCAGCGGGCGCGGACCGTTAAAACAGATCATCGGGTATTCCATCCCGCCGACCGGTCCGTTGATGCTCTGGGCGATCGGATATGGATATGAAAAAGTGTAGCGCGAATAAACGTTCAAAGTGTGGATGATCGCCTGGGTCGAATATTTTTCCCAGAGCGGATTGCCTTCGTTTGGATAAAACGACATCGCCAACACTTTATTGCCGCCGACGTTATGACCTTGCGCATCCCAGATAAATTTTCGCGACGAGGCAAACGCAAAATCTCGGACGTTTTCGGCTTTAAATACCCAGGTCTTTTTGCCCGTCGGTTTGCTCGTTTCATTTGCTTTCGCTTCTTCACTCGTGACAATCTTGAGCGGTTCTTTCGCGGTTTCGGCTTGTTTCAAACGCGCCAGCCAATCGGGTTTGAGAACATCCTTCGGATTCTGCAAAACGCCCGTCGAAGCCACCACATGATCGTTCGGCGCGGTGATTCGCACCAGATAATCGCCAAACTCCAAGGTGAATTCGCCCGCGCCTAAAAACTGTGTGTGCTGCCAGCCCTGATAATCGGTATAAGCCGCCATTCGCGGAAACCACTGCGCCATTTCATAGAGATAATTTCCGTCACGCGGAAAATACTCGTAGCCCGCCCGCCCGCCGAAAATCCGCTGGTTATTGATCGCGTAATTCCAGGCGACATTGAAAACAAAAGTTCCGCCGGGAACAAGTTCGGCGGGCAGATCGATCCGCATCATCGTCCGGTTGATCGTGTATTTGAGCGGCGCATTTTTCGCGTCCGTGACCGCCGTGATATTGACGCGACCGTCGTATTCGCGAGCGGCAATTTGTTCGACCGCCGAAATCGGAAAACCGCTAGAATTTTCAAAGGTCGGCGCGCTTTGCGTTTTTTGGGCATCGGAATCCTTGGCAAAAAGATTTTGGTCAAGCTGAAGCCAGATATAATTGAGCGAATCGGGCGAAGCATTTTTGTAAGTGACGGTTTCTTTGCCCGAAAGACGTTGATTTGCGTCGTCGATTTCGACATCGATCACGTAATCGGCGCGGTTTTGCCAGTATTTATTGCCCGGCGCACCGGAAGCCGTGCGTTGTTCGTTCGGCGTCGGCAAATCTTCGTCGAGCTGTTTGAATTTGTCCGACGGCTTCAACTTCGATTGCCCGAATGAACTGACGGAAATCAGTAAAATAAAAATAAGCGCGGTAATTTTACGCAAATGCACGATGTGTTTTTCTCCCTTTTGAACCTTTGAAATGAAAATTGCGAATTTGTTGAAGTTTATTACGCAATTTCTTTGAATAGGTTATTGTAAATTTTATACAAAGCAATGACAAACCAATCGGCTCTCACGAAAGCACAATTAAAAGCAGGCTTGATGTTTTAAATCAAGCCTGCTTAATTTTATAAATTACCCTTCAGATTTTACGGTTGCGGCAAAATCGATGAAACAAATGTCTCGCCGGTCGTACTTCCGGTCGGTGATCCACTACCGAACAAGCCGAGCGGCGGCGAGGTTGTCCAGAATTGTGATGATGATCTTCGGAACACGCCGACGTAAGGTTTCGGACTGTCATTAACAAAGGGCTCATCATTGGCGATTCCCCAGTTAAAGATCGTCGTCGAGAAATCCGGTCTTAATACATACCAGACGCCGTCACGGAAAACCGCAATATTGGCACGTCCATCGCCGTCGTAATCAGCCGGCATCAGTTTATCGGTGCCGTTTCCGTATTGCGTCACGGAAACCGATAGATCCGAGCTGTTGAGGCGATACCAAACAGCTTCCGACGGGCGGAAAACCGCGACATCGGCACGTCCGTCGCCGTCGTAATCTGCCGGCACTGGTTTATCGCCCGTCGCCCCGAAATGCACCGCGCCGTACTGGTTCGTCTGACTTAACCAGATATGCCAATCGCCGGTCGATGGACGAAAGACGGCGATGTCGGCACGTCCATCGCCATCGTAATCAGCCGGCACGGGTTTATCTTCCGAGATACCGAAATTCAGGGCAAAAGGTTGTTGGATCGCGCTTCTGAAAACCCACCACGTTCCGGTCGAGGGTCGGTAGACGGCGTAATCGGTTTGCGCATCGCCGTCGTAATCGTTCGCCACGGGAACATCGCCCGGAATGCCCCATTGAAAAAATGCCGGACTGTTAAAGACGGTGTTGGTTCCGTCAGTATAACGCCAGCTGCCGTTGGTCGTATTCCAGAAAGCGCGGTCAGTAACCCCATCGGCATTGAAATCGACTATTTTTGTTTGACCGACCGAATCGCAGATATTTTTGCTAAAACTTACGGCATTTCGGAGAATAAAATAAAAATTGTTATTTCCATCGTTTAAACGGTAAGCGCCGTCAATTATCGGCTGAACCAGTGAAACGGCATCTCGTTTGCCGTCACCGTCCAAATTGGCGGTCGCATCCATCCTGAGTGCTCCCTTAAATTCCTGCGCGACAAATGTTCCATTCCCCTGATTTACTAACACCGCATATTTTTTGGTTCCCGGATAGAGAAAATCTTTATCGCCATCGTTGTCAAAATCCTGAAAATAATAATCTTTGACAAAGGAAGAAGGAGCAAAACTATTATCGTTTCCGCTGGTAAAGGGAAGATTGATGAACGAGGTCGTAAATGTGTTATTTCCATTGTTAACGGCGAGTCTTATTTGTGATCCGAACGAGCCGCCCGCACTTGAGACGAAATCTTTTTTTCCGTCGTTATTGATATCAAAAGTTGTTAATTTGACAGATGGTTCGTTAAATTGGGTTGAAAGCGTTTCGGTAAACGACAAACTTCCGTTATTTGTCAAAACTTTTAAGGTATATGGACCTTGTCCACCGACAAAGGCAATATCCTTTGCGCCGTCGCCGTTGAAATCCTCGATCAAAACCCGGTTGCTGAATCTTTCTAAAAAGTGCGAGGGAACAACAACTCCATTAAATGTGCCGATCATCACAGGCGGTCCGAAACTGTTGTCGGGCTGCGTCAAACGATAATACATGATTATCGTGTTTAAATTATCGAACGGCGCCATTACGACATCGTCCTTGCCGTCGCCGTTCAGATCGCCCGCTGCCCAGATGTCGCCGTCAGCCCCGGCGTTAACGGTCGGCGTCGTCGTTGAAAAATTGCCCGTTCCGTCATTCAGATAGGTTAATAAAACCGTCGGTGCGCCCTGCCGCTTGCCGATCAGGTCTTTTTTGCCGTCGCCGTTGACATCGCCGAAAACGCCGAAATTAAAGGGAACATTCGTGATCAGCGTGCTTTTGGCGGTCGTATCGAACGAATTTTCACTGAGCCGTTTGTAAAAATGGACTTGAAAATTAGGCGGGTTATAACTGACTCTCGAATAACCGAAAAGGTCTTCGAGCCCGTCACCGTCGAAATCTTCAAAGACACCGTTTGAAAAAGAATTCGAGAAAACCTGGCGATTCGATTCTTTAAAATAAACGCCACATTGTGCCGATATTTGCAAGAAAACGCCAAAGATGATCGTTAAAATGGTAAAGATTCTAAACATTTGCGCTCCTGATTCTAAAAATAATTTGAATGATTGGAATTGGTCTTTTACTCACTAAAAGATAGCACTTGTCGAGATTGATTTTCCACGATTTTTATAAAATTTAATGAAATTTAATAAATTGCGATTTCTAAAAGCGGCGGCAACGCGTTTGATTTTCATCTCGTCTAAAAATCGGTTAAGCTAAAGAGTGCAAACCAATTTCCCGATAAATTCGCCGCTATGAAAAATTCAATTCTGTTATTCGCCCTAATTTTCGCTTTTTCGTTGGACGCTTTTGCCCAATCGGATGCGTCTTTAAGACTTGTCATCGAAAAAGACCGTTCGAGCCGCGACTCGCAAAATAAACTTTTTACCTTGACCGCCGGCGAGCATCTTTCACGCGCCGATATTTATATGGCAAACCGGCATTTTCCAGAAGCCCGCGAACATTGGCAAAAGGTTTTGGAAAATTATCCGACCGACACGAACGCGATGCCGAAAGCATTGTTTGGAATGGGACGCTCGCTGATGTGGGAACGCCAGTATGAAAAATCTGTTAGCTGGTTTGACAAACTCACAAAAGATTACGCCGCGACCAAAGACGGGCGCGAAGGTCTGGCTTTTAAAGGCGCGTGTCTGGTGCGTTTGGGGAAAAATTCGGAAGCGGCAAAAACTTACGAACTATACGCGACGATGTTTCCAACCGGCGAGAAAATCGAATCGGCTTATTTAAATATTATCGACGCCTTGCGGGAAGCCGGAAAATACCCGGAAGCCAATCTTTGGGTCGATAAAACGCAAACGCGGTTTTCGGGTATGCCGGTCGCGACGAACGCGCTGCACGCGCGGCTCAGAATGGAGATCAACCGGCAAAACTGGAACGAAGCCGTCAAAACGGCAGACGATCTGCTTTTCGGGAAAAATTTCAGCAATTCGATGGTGACGGCGGACGAAGTTAAATATCTGAAAGGTTTTGCGCTCGAAAAACTCGGTCGAAAAGTTGAGGCGGTTGCCGCGTATTCTTCGATCAACGACAATCTCGCCTCGTATTATGGCGGTTTGGCAAGTGAAAAACTCCGGCAGCTGAATTCGGGCAGCCAGATTCAGAAAACCTCGATCGTTTCGGCAAAATACACCAAAGATTATCCGGTTGTTTATCGCGCCGAACTCCTGCGGTCGGCAAAATCGCTGAAAATCGACCCGCGGTTCGTGTTGGCGATCATGAAACAGGAAAGCAGTTTTCGCGCCAACGCCAAATCGCCTTCCGCCGCCCGCGGGCTTTTACAATTGGTATTTGACACGGCGATCAAATACAACAAAAAAGCGGGCTACCCGAGTTTACAGCCCGACGATCTTTATCAACCAGGCGTCAATATCGCCATCGGAAGCGTTTATATTTCGGAATTAAAAAACGAATTCAGCGGGCTTTACGAAGCGATTGCCGCGAGCTATAACGGCGGCGAAGATAACGCGGCGCGCTGGTTGAATCGTTCAAAACCGAAAGACGCCGGAATTTTCACCTCCGAAGTCGGTTTCGCCGAAACAAAAAATTATGTTTACAAAGTGATGAGCAATTACCGCGTTTACCGCGAGCTTTACACCGAAGATCTGATCAGAAAATAATTTGATTTTGGTCGCTCAATTAAAGAAAAATGTCGCGCGAAAATCTAATTCGCGCGACATTTTTTCATTGCCCGACGGCAATATTTCTCAACCGATAAAACTAAATTAAAAAATTGACGAGGCTTTCGCCTGACTCCAATAAAATATCTTCAAGACAAAGCGAAAACTTTTGATTATAAATAATCCAAAATCCTGGTCGTTGACATCATCTAGGGACTGTAACCGCTTATAGTTCATTTTCTCTCCGCAAATTGTAAGTTTTATTTTTTGGAAGTTCGAGCGTTTCCGAAATCGATTATCGCAAGTGTTATGCCTAAAATTATTTTAACCCGGAATACAAATCATTTTTTTGATAAACCATTGAGTTTAAGGAATCTTACGACTTCAAAAATACGATTTGAGATATCTAAATTGTTAATAGATTTCAACAATCGCACCAATAATGGACAAAATGGTCGGGCAAACTTCCCCGTTTATTTCGCCACAAGCGGGTATTTGAGGTAGTTTTTTACGAAATTTTTAGATAATTTGCAAACCGGGCTTCAATTTCAAAGAAAACATTCGGCTGATAAATTTTAAGAATCCTGCCAATCGCCACCTCCTTCGCGTTCCACAAGGTAACCAAATTCGGAAAGGTGTTTGATTACCTCGCGGCTGTGCGATTCGTCGCGAACTTCGAGCAGCATTTCGATGCCAACCTGTCCGAGCGGCGCGAGCCACATTGCCCGTCGGTGAAAAACTTCGATCACATTGGCGCGTGTTTCGGCAACGCGTTGAAGCAAAGTCGCCAGCATTCCGGGACGATCGGGAACCAGCAGTTTGAGCATGATATAACGACCTTGATTAACCAGCACCTGATCCAGAACCCTGGTTAATAGATTGGCGTCAATATTTCCGCCGCAGAGCACCGTACAAACCGTATCGTCGGGTTTGACCTTTATCTTATGCGCCAAAAGTGCGGCAACACCCGCCGCGCCAGCGCCTTCAACCACCAGATGATTATTTTGAACGCAATGAAAAATGCCGCGGGCGATCTCTTCTTCGGTGACGGTCACGATTTCGTCCACAAATTTTTCGATAATCGGCAAAGTTTTCTCACCCGGACGTTTAACGGCGATGCCATCGGCGATCGTCGGCTGGTATTGGGCGGGTTCGAGCGGTTTTCCTTCTTTCAGCGAAACACCGATCGACGAACAATTCGCCGACTGGACACCAACGACCCGCACATTCGGAAGTAGATTTTTGACGGCAATCGCGACGCCGGCAATAATTCCGCCGCCGCCGATCGGGACCACGACGAGCGTTGTTTCGGGCAAACCATCGGCAATTTCCCAGCCGATCGTGCCTTGTCCGGCGATAATATTGTAATCGTCGAAGGCATGCACATAAATAAAGCCGTTTTCTTCCTGAAGTTTTCTTGAATAGGCAACAGCTTCGTCAAAGGTCGTACCTTTCATAATAACTTCGGCGCCCTGTGCTTTTGTTGCCATTACCTTTGTGAGCGGCGCAAATTCGGGTAAAACGATGGTCGCTTTGATGTTATGAAGACGCGCCGCGAGCGCAACGCCCTGGGCATGATTTCCCGCCGAAGCCGTAATGACACCGCGTTTTTTTTCTTCTTTTGTGAGGCGCGAAATTTTGTTATAAGCACCGCGCATCTTGAACGAACCGGCTCTTTGCAGACATTCGGCTTTTAGAAATGCGCTGGCGCCGATCTCGGTCGATAATTTTTCGTCCGACAGGATCGGTGTCGGAATGATGATACCCTGCAAAAGTTTACGGGCTTCCTGGATGTCTGTTAATTTTACGGTCATTGGTTAGTTTGTGATTTCTGATTTGCGATTCGATGCGGATAAATTTTATCGCAAAGACGCAGAGACGCCAAGGAGGATTTAAAAAGATGAGAGTCCAAACATTTTTTTTGGACTCTCATCTTTTTAAAACCAAAACGGAGCGCGAAAGAGGCTTTGGTATGTATAAAAGAAGACAACTGCGGATATAATGTAGATAAAAGAAATGATAACTGGCTCTCTTTTGCGCTCCGTTCTGGTTTTCAAATAATTAAATTAACTTTGGTTTGACTTTTATTCCCGCTTTTTTTTGCGTAACTTTTTTTTCAAACTTTTTGTTTTTTGGCGGCGATTAATGTTCGCCTTCACTTGATAACGCGAAAAAATTAACGAAAAAGTATCATCGTTTGTTCTTTTTTTTGAAAAATAAAATTAAAATAGGATATATTTAAGGCGAACATCGTCTGTTTAATTTTTTGGAGGTCAAAATGGAGCCATTCATATTAGGATTTGTTCTCTTCGCGTTTCTCGGAATTGCTATACTCATCGGCGCGGCAAAAACTATCAAAATTGTTCCGCAATCATCGGTTTTACTGATCGAACGGCTCGGGAAATTTAACCGTGTCGCAGCAAGCGGATTGAATATCATCTTTCCTTTCCTCGATTCGCCGCGCGCCGTTTATTGGTCGAATGTCCGTCCCGGCACGACCTCGATCGATCTGCGCGAGCAGTTTATCGACCTTCCGGCACAATCGGTGATTACCCGCGATAACGTGATGATCAATGTCGATTCGGTCGTTTACTGGCAGATCACCGACCCGATCAAGGCGACCTACGAGGTCAACGATCTGGTCGGCAGTATCGTTCAATTGACCTTTACCGGTATGCGTTCGGTGATCGGTAAATTGGATCTCGACCACACGCTTTCGTCCCGCGATCAGATCAATAATGAATTGCGCTTGATTTTGGATGAAGCAACCGACAAATGGGGCGTCAAAGTGACCCGGATCGATGTTAAAAATATCACGCCGCCCGAAGATGTGCGGATCACGATGGAAAAACAAATGACCGCCGAGCGCAACAAACGCGCTTTGATCTTACAGGCGGAAGGTGACAAACAAGCTGCGATGACCCGTGCCGAAGGCGAAAAACAAGCCGCGATCACGCGCTCGGAAGGCGAAAAGGAATCGGCGATCCTGCAGGCAGATGGTGCCGCCCAAGCCCGTTTTCGTCAAGCTCAGGCGGAAGCCCAAGCGATCGCGCAAATCGCCCAGGCGATCGGCGATCCGCAGCAGACCGCGCAATATCTGATCACGGCGCGCTATATCGAATCTTTACGCGATATGACCAAAACCAATAATTCAAAGGTCATTTTTATGCCGATGGAAACATCGAGTATGCTTTCGAGCATCGGTTCGATCAAGGAAATTTTTGCGGAAACCGGAGAGGTTCGTGAAAAGAAAGAACAACTTCCGAAAACGCCGCGTTCGCTTCGTGAATTGGGTGAATAAGTTTTTTAATTTTAGGAGTATTTATGAAAAAATTTGGTTTAATCGGGTTGATTCTGACCGTCGCCGGAATTTGGGTTTTAAGTAGTTCGGCGCCGACGGCTGAATTAAAGGGCAAGTCGATTCTCGATTTTAAAATGAAAGACATCGACGGCAACGATGTTAAATTAAAAAAATATAAAGGCAATGTCCTGCTCGTCGTCAATACCGCCAGCAAATGCGGCTACACGCCGCAATATGAAGGGTTGCAGGCGACTTTTGAAAAATACAAAGCGCAGGGATTTTATGTACTCGGCTTTCCCGCTAATAATTTCGGCGGTCAGGAACCGGGAACGGCGGCTGAAATCAAGGAATTTTGCACCTCGAAATACAAAGTAACGTTTCCGATGTTCGCCAAAATCTCAGTCAAAGGCGAGGATCAAGATCCGCTTTACAAGTTTTTGACGAACAAGGAAACGAATCCGAATTTTGCCGGCGACATAACCTGGAATTTCAATAAATTCCTGATCGATAAAAAAGGTAATGTCGTCGCACGATTTTCGTCGAAAGACAAACCCGACGGCGAAGCTGTCATGCAGGAAATCGAGAAATATTTGAAAAACGAATAATATTGTCGCGTTTCAAAACAATTTGAAGCCCAATACTTTTTGATAATTTGAGCCGGTCGGTTGAAGAATACTTTCGTAAATTACAATCTCCGAAACTTCAAAACCGACCGTCTCAAAGGCTGTTTCAAGATGCATTCGCGCCAATTCTTTGGCTTTGCCCGGTTCGCGCACGCGTCCAATGGTCAAATGCGGAACAAATTTTCGCTTTTCCACCGGAAAACCGAACTTTTCGCATTCGGTTTCCAGAAAGTCATTTATTTTCGCCAAACTTCCCGTCTCATCAAGCACGTCAATCCATAAAACTCGCGGGTTTCGGGCATTTGGAAAAACGCCGGTTTTTGCGATCTGCAATTTGAAATTTGATATTTTTTTCGAAATATTCGCGGCGATGATTTTTATTTCTTCCAATTGTTTTTCATCGGAATCACCCAGAAATTTCAGCGTCAAATGAAGCTTTTCCGCGTTTTCCCAGCCGACCCGCAGGCGCGGAAACGATTTTCGCAGAGTTTCGGCAAACGCCGAAACTCTGCGCCGCGCTTCCGGGGAAATATCGATCGCGACAAAAATTCGTTTCATAATCGACGGATAATCATTTTCTCACATCTTAAATCTGGCATCTAACTTGTTTTTTCTGCTAAACTTTTTTTCGCAATGAAATTTGTCAAAATTCTTTCAATTCTTTTTATAACATCTGTTCTGGCGGTCGGCGGCGTTTCGTATTGGCTTTATAATTCGCTCAATAAACCGCACCAGCACGATAAAGCCAACCAATTTATCATCATTCCAAAAGGCTCTAGTCCGACTGAAATCATTGACAAGCTCGCCGGCGAAGGAATTATCACAAGCTCGATGCCGACCCTGATCTACCTGCGGACTTTCGGCGATCCCGGAAAATTAAAAGCCGGCGAATATCAATTTGACTCGCCCGTCACTCCGCTGCAAGTCTTAAAAGAACTTGAAAAAGGCGAAGAACGAACGATCAAAGTGACGATTCCCGAAGGCTTTACACGATTTGACATTGCCAAACGCCTGGTCGAAAAATTCCCTTCAAATCCTCCGATGGACGAAAAAGCGGTTTTGGCTTTGATGGAGGACACAAGTTTGATAAAAGATATTTCACCGACCGCCAAAAATCTTGAAGGTTATCTGTATCCAAGCACTGACAGCTTTCCGATCGGCACCAAACCGCCCGATGTGATCAAACGAATGGTCGAACAATTCAAAAGAATCTGGAAACCCGAATGGAGCGAGCGCGCTAAAACTCTCGGCAGAACTCCGCAGGAAATCGTCACGATCGCCAGTTTGATCGAAACCGAATCGAAAGTTGACGAGGAACGCGCCATCGTCGCATCGGTCATTTATAATCGTTTGAACAAAGGAATCGCGCTCGGTATTGACCAAACCGCCGTGTACATCGCCAAAATGGAAAACCGCTGGGACGGCACGATTAACAAAAGCGATCTCGAATCGAAT
>CADEFG010000055.1 GCA_902826505.1 uncultured Acidobacteriota bacterium | reverse complement strand
GCGCCGCGGACGGCTTATTACGACGGCGAATTCGGCGCGGTCGCCGGAAAACCGAACTGGAAGCAATACCAGCTGCGCGTTTTGGACGAATCTTTGCGCTGGATCGAAACGCTTGACCAACCCGCCTCGAGGAAATTAGCCGTCGATCTGGAAACAGCGACCGAAGCGGCGCGCGGCGAACGATAATTTGAGGCAAAATAAAAAGGCAATAGCGACAATCGTTTTGCCTTTTTAGATGTTCATTTGCCAATTTTTTATCGAATCCAATGGATAAACAAGCATCAGGATATTGAGCAATAAGCCGTCCCGAATCCATAACAGCAGCGCGCTTTCCACCAATAAAAAGAAAATCAAAGATTTCCACCAACCGAGCTTTTGAGCGATCAAAAAACCAACGGCGCAAGCCAATAAATCGCCGATCGAATTGAAGATCGAATCGCCGAAATAATCGAGGGACGCCGTATTTTCACGATATTTTTCGATGATAAAATTCGTGTTTTCCAAAACTTCCCAGGCGGCTTCGGCACTCATGGCGATCAAAAACTGCCACCCGCCGGAAAGTCGCGAAAAGAGCAGACCGGCGATCCAGAAAAACAAAACTCCGTGCAGAATATGCGTAAAAGTGTAAGGATCGAGAAAATGCTGCGAAGTATGGCTGCTGTTCCACGCCTCGTTGACATAGATCGAATAATCGCCGAGTTTGCACCACCAAATTCTGCCCTGTGCGCGAAGAATCAGAACCATCAAAACGGTCGCCGCAAAAGATAGTATCAAAGGCAGATAGTTTTGTTTTGCAGAAAATTTTTCAGTCATAAATCTAAAAAGATTGTCATCGGATTTGGATAAATTTACAAGTTTTCTGTTAAATTCGTTTTGTAACGTCTGTTTAAAGAATGAATCGCACGGAAATGCTCGGTCGTGTTCGCGAACACGAAAAAGTCTGGGATTTTATCATCATCGGCGGCGGCGCGACCGGTGTCGGTTGCGCGGTTGACGCGGCTTCACGCGGCTACGAAGTTTTACTGCTCGAACAAAACGATTTTGGCAAAGGAACGTCGAGCCGTTCGACAAAACTTGTTCACGGCGGCGTTCGCTATCTAGCGCAGGGTAATGTTTCGCTTGTCCGGGAATCCTTAAAAGAGCGCGGAATTTTATTCAAAAACGCACCGCATCTTGTTAGAAAACAAGCGTTTGTCGTGCCGGTCTACAGTTATTGGGATAAGTTTTTTTACGCCGCCGGACTCAAAACCTATAATATTCTTTCAGGTAAATACGGCTTTGGAAAATCCGAGATTTTATCGACGGAAGAAACGATCAGCTTATTGCCGAATGTCAAAAAAGACGATTTATACGGCGGAATTTTGTATTTCGACGGGCAATTTGATGACACGCGGCTGTTGATAAATCTCGCCCAAACGGCGGTCGAACAAGGTGCGGTTCTCTTAAATTATGCGCGGGTTTTCTCGCTTCACCGCGATGAAGCCGGAAAAATCGACGGCGCGGCGGTTTCCGATGAGATTTCGGGACAGATCTTTCTTGCCAAAGCCAGAGTCGTCATCAATGCAACAGGTGCGTTTTGCGATTCGGTACGAAAATTTTCCGATCGAAATGCCGTGAACATCATTGCGCCGAGTCAGGGCATTCATCTTGTTTTCGACCGCAAATTTCTGCCTTCGGAAAATGCGCTGATGATTCCGAAAACCAAGGATGAACGCGTTTTGTTTGCGATTCCGTGGCACGACCACGCTGTTTTCGGAACGACCGACACGCCGATCGAAAAAGCCGAGTTAGAGCCGCAAGCACTTGCACAGGAAATTGAATTTATCCTTGAAACTGCGAAAACTTATCTTGAAAGCCCTCCGCGCCGTGAAGATATTTTGAGTGTTTTTGCCGGTGTCCGTCCGCTCGTCAAAACGGATAATTCACAGAATACGGCTTCGCTTTCGCGTGACCACACGATTGAGATCGATAATTCAAATCTGCTGACAATCACGGGCGGAAAATGGACGACCTATCGCCGCATGGCGGAAGATGCGATCAATCAAGCCGCGAAACTTGCCGCTTTGCCCGAAAAAAATTGTGTGACCGAAAATCTTAAAATTCACGGCGCGGCTGAAATCAACGAAACTCCCAACGATTTGAATATCTACGGCGCAGACTCTGAAAAAATAAACCGCCTGATCGAAGAAAATCCCGTATTAAATGAAAAACTTCACGCTGAATTGCCATATCGAAAGGCGGAAATCATTTGGGCGGTTCGTCACGAAATGGCGGAAACGGTTGAAGATGTTCTCGCCCGGAGAACCCGCGCTTTGTTTTTGAACGCGAAAGCGGCAATCGAAAGCGCCGCGCCGGTCGCCGCGCTGATGGCTGAGGAATCAAATAAGGAATTTGCCGAAATTTGGATTCAGGAACAGATTCAAAACTTCAACGAAACCGCCCGCCATTATCTTGCCGGTTCTTCCGAATAATCCTTTCTAAATCAAATTTTTCAATCCGTTTATTCCAAAAATATTTTCTGGAATACTTTGCCCAAATCACGGCATTTACTCGCAGAAAACGCGGCGAATAGCGTTGCCGCGCATAGATTTCAGTTTGAATTATCTGGGAGAATTAAAAATGTTAAAGCAAAAATTTATTATCGGTTTGGTCGCCTTGGCGATGTTGGTTTTAGGTTTTCAGGCAAATATTTTTGCCAAGAAAAAGCAGGCAAATTTCAAAGTTCGGATCGAAAATATTTCAAATTCGGACGGTTTACAGGCGACCGACGGTTCAAAATATCCGTTCGCGCTTTCGCCCGGAATGTATGTCGTGACAAACGACAAAATGAATTTTTTCAAAGTCGATAAAAAAGCGAGCGACGGTCTCGAACTGCAAGCCGAAGACGGAAATCCCGAACTTTTATCGAAAAATTTATTAACCATCGTCGGTTCGACGAAAATGGGCATCTTCAACACGCCGCTCGGGATGGACAAACCGGCACCGATTTTGCCGACGGGCGCGTATGAATTTACCTTCGCGGCGGAAGAAGGCATGAAATTAAATTTTCTGGCGATGTATGGTCAGTCGAACGATCTTTTTTACGCGCCGGAAAAAGCGATTGATTTGTTTGTCAAAGGCGAAGCCCTGAGCGGCGATATTACCGACAAATTGATGCTGTGGGATGCGGGAACGGAAGTTAATCAGGCTCCGGGCATCGGTGCCGACCAGGCTCCGCGTCAAAAAGCCGCCAATACGGGCACGGCTGAAAAAGGCGTGGTCAGTTTGGTCAAAGACGGCTTTTCATACCCGAACACAAAGGACGTTCTGAAAGTGACGATCACGCAGCAATAACAAGGGTTAAAGGTAAAAAGTGAAAAGGGTAAAAGTGAAAAAGTTGGCTTATCGGGTGAAAAAAACTTTTTCACTTTTGCACCTTTTCACTTTTACACTCTCAAAAGGAGAATTTTATGAAAGGTTTATTAAAAAATATCGGGTTTATCGCGCTGTTTTTATCAATTTTGGCGGTTTCGGCGGTTGCGCAGATCGCCGACAAAAAATCTTTGACGCTTGAAGGCGCCCGAACGGTTATTGCGGCGGCAAAAAATTACGCTGTCCAAAATAAAGCACCGGGCGGTGTGATCGCGGTCGTCGACGACGGCGGAAATCTGGTCGCGCTCGAAAGATTGGACGGAACGTTTTCGGCGGGCGCGAATATTTCGATCGGCAAAGCGAAAACCGCCGTGATGTTCAAACGTCCGACCAAAGCTTTTGAGGACATTATCAAAAACGGACGCACGGCAATGGTCGCGCTGCCCGATTTTACGCCGCTCCAGGGCGGAGTTCCGATTTCGGTTGACGGGCAGATCATCGGCGGTGTCGGCGTTTCGGGCGCGATGAGCGCGCAGCAGGACGAAGAGCTGGCGATCGCCGGCGCGGAATCTTTGAGCAACCGGAAAACTTCGGCGGTGTCGTTTTTCGACAGCCGATCGGTTTCGGATGCCTTTTCAAAAGGCGCGGTTTTGCTCGGCGACGAGAAAGGCGAAAATTATCAGGTTCATGCCTCGCGCCGCGAAAAATCAGGACTTGTCGAAGTTCACGAACTCGACACCGATATTATTTATGTTCTGGGCGGAACGGCGACGATCGTCACGGGCGGAAAATCGCTCGAATCAAAACAAGTCGCGGCGAACGAATTTCGCGGCAGTTCGGTTGACGGTGGCGAAACGCCTAATTTGAAAAAAGGCGACGTTTTGGTTATGCCCAAAGGCACGCCGCACTGGTTCAAACAGGTTGACGGCGCGTTTCTTTATTACGTCGTGAAAGTTCGATAAAAACAACGAAAAATGGAAAGTGGAAAATGGACATAATTTTCAATTTTCCACTTTCCATTTTCAATTTTTTAAGGAGTTTGGTTATGAAAATTATTACAGCTTGTTTTTTTACGATTCTTTTTTCGCTCGCCGTTTTTGCCGGTGAAGCTCCGAGCGGCAAACCCGAAGCGAGTCTTGATCTAACGACCATCGACGGCGCAAAACGCGTCAAAGGAACTTGGAAATACAGCGACACGCGGATTATCGAAACCGATTTCAAATCCGCCGGAGCCGATAATCAGCCAACGGGAAATGCGGTCAGAACTTACGATTACACACCAAAAGCCGGCGTCGCGGATTTTGACGATTCAAATTGGGAAACGATTGCACCGACCGAGCTCAACAAACGGCGCGGCAACGGACGCATTTCATTTAATTGGTATCGCATTAATATCACGATTCCCGAATCCGTTAACGGTTTTGCAACAGACGGCGCGACCGTCGTTTTTCAAACCGCTCTGGACGATTACGCCGAAATCTGGGTGAACGGCGAAATTTCGCGCTTTTTAGGACAACAAGGTGGTTCGGTCGTCGCGGGTTGGAACGCACCGAATCGTCTGATCGTCGGGCGAAACGTCAAAGCCGGACAGCAAATTCAACTGGCGGTTTTCGGCATCAACGGTCCGCTTTCAAATCCGCCGACCAATTATATTTGGGTGCGCGAAGCAAAGCTCGAATTTTACAAAGGCGCGACCGAACCAATCGCAATTACGCCGAGCGAAGTTAATCTGGAAATCGTCAAAAAAGACGACGCGCTGGAAAAAATCGTCGGTGCGAATCCGAAAATCTGGAAGCTCGCCGAAGGTTTTAAATTCACCGAAGGTCCGGTTTGGACAAATGACGGACTTCTTTTCAGCGATCCGAATTCAAACACGATCTACAAATATTCAAAGGACGGAAAACTTTCGGTTTTTCGAACGCCGAGCGGTTATTCGGGCGCGGACATCAGCGAATACAAACAGCCCGGCTCGAACGGCTTGACGCTTGATAAGAACGGAAATCTGGTCGTCAATCAGCATGGCAACCGCCGCGTGATTCGGCTCGAAAAAGACGGCACGGAAACAATTTTGGCGGACAAGTTCGAAGGCAAAAGATTGAATTCGCCGAACGATCTGGCTTTTCGCTCGGACGGCACGCTTTTTTTTACCGATCCGCCGTTCGGTTTGCCGAAAGTCTTTGACGACAACCGCAAAGAACTCGCATTCTCGGGTGTTTACTCGATTTATAAAGGAAAACTACAGCTTTTGACGAAAGAATTTACCGGTCCGAACGGCATTGCCTTCAGCCCGGACGAAAAATATCTCTATGTCGGAAACTGGGACGAAAAGAAAAAGACGGTTTATCGTTATGAAGTCAGCGTTGACGGCACGCTCAAGAACAGCAAATTGTTTTTCGATTTCACCGGCTTCAAAGGCGAAGACGCGATTGACGGGATCAAAGTCGATTCCGAAGGCAATCTTTATGTTTCCGCGCCCGGCGGTTTGCAGGTTTTGTCAGCGAGCGGCAAACATCTCGGGACGATCATCACGCCGCAACACGTTCACAACATGGCGTGGGGCGATGAGGACCGAAAAACGCTTTATCTCTGTGCCCGCAACGGTTTATACCGGATGCGTTTGAATGTCGCGGGAGTTCGCCCGAACTAAATGAATTTACCAGCGAAAAACGGCGCAAGATACAAAAAGATTTTTTCTTATCTTGCGCAGTTTTTTACAGGAATCCGGAGTTTTATAAAATAATCATTCGCGTAATTTTGCCGAATCTTAGCGTCGAAACTTGTTTATTGCGGCAAACCGACCCGCCGGACTAAATCCTGAAACCTTGCGTCGGAACGAATTTCGTCCCAATGCGAATCAACATTGAGCCACAGCATATCAATCTCGCGTCTTTGAAAACCTTTTTCCAAAAACTCGATCGCGCGATCTTTTTCGCCCAGCAAAACATAGTAGAGCGCATATCTGGAACAATTATCGCCATCTTTATATTTGCCGATCATCTCGCGCGAAATCTTGACGGCTTCGTCCTTTTTCCCCGCCCGAAAGTAAATTTGAGCTTCTAAATATTTTGGACTTTGCGAGGTCAGTTCCTTGTATTTCTTCAATGCCGCCGTTGCTTCATCTGGCATCGATTTTAAAATGTACAGACGAATCAGCAAGATATAGGTTGGCGGAAAATCGGGTTTTAGTTCGAGAATCTTCCTCGCCTGGACGATCGCTTCATCATAGCGCCGCGCCCGCAGCAGCAGTAAGACGACTTCGTTTTGAATATACAAAGCCACCGGATTTAACTGTTTTGCCGTCTCGATTTCCCTGATGGCTTCGTCAAATCGTTTGAAGCGGGTCAACAAAATCGCGTAGGAATAATGCGCGTCCGGATTTTTCGGGTCGAGTTCGATGGCTTTTTTATATTCGGCTTCGGCTTCCGCAAACTTCCAATCGAGCGCGTCCTTAACATTTGCCAATGCTTCGTGCGCATCAGCCAGATTCGGGTCTGCACTGACGGCTTTGTTCGCGGCATCGCGCGCTTTTCGCCAATTTTCCTCACGATCGAGATTGAGATTTGCCAGATGAATAAGCGCCCCGACCATCCATGAATAAGCCATCGCATATTCCGGATCTTTTTGAACTGCCCGCTCATAATATTCGACCGCTTTTCGCGAACCTTCTTCGCTGAGCTGTTCGTGATAAAAACGACCTTGTAAATAAAGCGCGTAAGCCTCGGTGTTTTCCGTCGGGCGTTTGGCGAGCAGGGCTTTTTCCTTGCCGCTGATTTTCAGCGCCAGCGAAGCGGTCATCTTTTCCGAAATCGAATCCTGAACGGCGAAAATATTCGTAAAAAAATCGTCGAAACTTCCCGTCCAGAGCGTTGCGCCGTCCACTACGCGAAGAAGCTGCACCGTGACACGGATTTTATTGTCGGCGCGCTGAATTTTCCCGTCCAACACGGCTTCGACCTGAAGCTCGCGTCCTGCCGCAACCGGATCGGAATTTATTTCGGTATATTTGGAAATCGAACTTGTCGGGCGAACGGTGATTTGCTCCAAATTGCCGAGTTTTGTGATCAGGGCATCTGCCATTCCGATTTCCAATGCGCTGTCGGACTGGTTGCCGACCAATGGTTTAAAGGGCAAAACGGCGATCGTCCGAATCGCTGAAACATCGGTTTTGTCTGCCTCGAAAGCCAATTTCCAAACAATAAATCCGGCGACCACTGCCGCCAAAAAACCGCCGAGTAAAAACAAAAGTCTCGAATTCGGCGGAAACGCCAGCGATAAAGATTTATTTGTGATCTGAGCTTCAATTTTTAACGGTTCACCGTCATCGAGACAAAAATTGAGCGTTTCGTCCGTATAAATCTTTTGGCATTTGGGGCAGAATTTGGCGGGCAATTTGATCGAAAGAGTTTTCGCTTCGTTAAAAGTTTCCGGCGCTTCAATGATTTCTTCGGTCTCGTTTTTATCTTTTATTTCACGAACTTCGGCGACAAAACGATACCCGCGCCGCGGAACGGTTTCGATAAAACGGTTTTCATTTGGTTTTTCGCCCAATGCCCGCCGCAATGCCGAAATCGTCACGTTGAGATTTGCTTCTTCGACAAAACTATCCGCCCACAAGGTTTTGATCAATTCATCCTTGTTCAAAAGGTGTCCGTGATTTTCGACCAAAACGACCAGCAGGTCAAAAACTTTTGGCGTCAAGGCGATAATTTCGCCGCCGCGTGACAAAGTTTGCTCTGCCGTTTCAAAACGAAAATCCCCAAATTCGTAAATTTTATTCGTCTTTTCGGTCATTTCCTAAAATTTGGAATTTTTTTGGCGTTTCTTTGGCGTTTTATTCGCGTTTCTTTAAGACTTTTGGCTTTTGTTTCAACTATCTTACACCCAACGGCAGAAATTTCTGCAACTTCGAGCGAGGCTTTGACCAAATGATTTCGTCAAAAAAATTCATTCTTTTAATTTCAACATTATTCCTGATCGCCGCGATCGCGTTGTTGCTTAACCAGTTGGTTTTCGCTTCCAAAACGATCGCCTACGGATGTTTTCATCAAGTCGCGCATAAAGGCAGCGGTTGCGCCGCGCTGATCCAAAGATCCGACGGGCAAACAATTTTGCAATTGATGGATTTCGAGACCTCGGAATCGGGCGATCTGCAAATTTTGCTGATCTCGGCAGCCGACGCTTTGGAAAACGAATCGGTCAAAAATTCCGAAAGACTTTTTATCGCGCCACTGAAAAATTCCGAAGCTTCCCGGAGATATGTCGTACCAAATGGGCAAAACCTTACAAAATTTAATTCGGTTGTGATCTGGAACAGCAAACACGGCGTAAATTTTACAACCGCGCCGCTGAAAAAATTTTAAGTTACAGGTTTTCAGTCGATTATCGAATCCGATCGAGAGCCTGAAAACTGAAATCTGAAATCAAAAGCAGGAGGCATAAAGATCATGTTGGCAACGATCAAAGAAAATCCGATCCAGTGGCTTGAGCAGCACGGCGATTATCTTTATGCCTTCGCGGTTTCGCGCCTTCATAATGAAACGGCGGCGGAAGATATTGTTCAGGAAACATTATTGGCGGCACTGCAAACGAGTCACAAGTTTTCGCATAATTCTTCGGAAAGAACCTGGCTGACCGCGATCTTGAAGCACAAAATCATTGACTATTACCGCCGCGCGAGCCGTCAGGTTTCCCTCGATTCGGGCGCCGCGGACAATGATTTATTTGATGAAGAAGGTTTCTGGCGAGAATATCCCGCCGATTGGAGCGCGACGCCCGAAAGATTACTTGAACAAAAAGAATTTCGGGAAATTTTACAAGACTGTCTGGCGGATTTGCCGAAAAATCTGGCGGCGGTTTTCACTCTGCGCGAAATCGAAGGACTCGAAGCCAAAGAAATCTGCGAGATTCTGAATATTTCGTCGAATAATTACTGGGTTTTGCTTCACCGCGCCAGATTAAGACTGCGCGGCGCGATCGAAAATAAATGGTTCGGCAAAAAAACCGGAGCAAAAACATTAAATCAGCTCGGCGAATTCGTTTTTTCAAATTAAATACTTTGTAATCTAAGTTTCTTGATATTTTTCTTGGCGGCTTGGCGCCTTGGCGGGAAATGAACTTATGCTAAATGAATAATTTATTTTCCCGCCAAGACGCTAAGGCGCAAAGTTTAAAACCTTACTAAATTTAAAACACACAGTAGTAAACTGGTTTCAGATAAACCGTCACATAAAAATAATCGAATTTTCCCGCCTTCAACTTATCTAAAATAATTCCGTCCAACCGGTAAAAAAATAGCGTTGCGATTACCGAATCGCAACGCTTTCAAGTTTCAACAGGAAAAGAGGAGGAGCAATGAAAAAACTCTTCAGGCAAACGCCTGGGCATGTTGCGCCGACCGAATTCCGTATTCACCGGCGACCTTTGACAGAGATTTTTTAAGCTGCGCGCGTCCGCGATTCAGACGCGACATCACGGTTCCGATCGGAATATCCAAAATTGCCGCGACTTCTTTGTAATCAAATTCCTGCACATCGGCTAAAAGCACGACCGCGCGGTAATGTTCGGGCAGTTTATTGAGCGCGCCGATGACTTCCGTATCGGTCAGATGTTCTGGAATCGGGGCAACGAACGCCGCCGAAAGAAACGTCAGATCGTCGGCTTCCTGTATATATTTTGCCTGCGTGTATTTCTTACGGCGGTGATGGTCGAATTTATTGAAAAGAATTTTGTAAAGCCACGCGCGGCAATTAGTGCCGAGCTCGTAATGGTCAAACGATTTCCAAGCCTGCATAAATGTTTCCTGAACAAGATCTTCGGCGTCCGTTTGATTCATCGTCAAACGCTTTGCCGTCCGAAACAAATCGTCAATGTGCTGAACTGCTTCCGCTTCAAAAATTTCAGGGGTAATTTCGTTTCTCATTTTTATCTCCTTAACATGAATAAATGCTTATATAATTTTTTCGGATTTTTTCCGCTTACACACATTGGTCGTTTGAAATCGGAAATCCTTACACAAATTTCTGATTTTTTTTGAAATAAATCTGAAATATGCGAAAATGCCCGTAAATACGGGCGCGAAAATTATATTTTTTTTTCAGACCGCTTGATTTTTGAACTTCAGGATATTTTCTGAAAAAAGTTGGAATAAACCCGCGAGCCAGCGGAATACTAAATTGAATTAAGGAAATATTAGACAAAATATACTTCGATGAAAGTTAAAAAAATGATGACCAACAAAAATAAACCGCTGAAAAATTCGGATCAGGATCGCGAAAACAAACTCTTGCGCGAAATTTTGCAAAAAGCCGTCAACAAAGAAAAAGCCCCCGAAAGTTTACGCGAAAGAATTGCGAAAATGATTCGTCAGTAAAAAAATCGTCGCCGTGCAAGTTCAAACCGCTGAAAATAAAAAGATATTTGACCCGACCGTGTGGGTTGACCGGCACGGCGATTTTCTTTTTGCGTTCGCTTTTTCGCGCCTGCGCGACGCGGCGGCGGCAGAAGACGCGGTGCAGGAAACCTTGCTCGCGGCGCTTCAGTCTTTCGGTTCGTTTGCCGGAAAATCTTCGGAAAGAGCCTGGCTTTGCGGAATTTTGAAACATAAGATCATCGATTTTTACCGCCGGCATTGTCAAAAAGTTGATCTGACCCTTGAGGAAGCCGATTTGTCTTCGTATCAATATCTGTTTGCGGACAAAACCTGGAAAGATCACTGGACCGAAGACACAATGCCGACCGATTGGCGGACAACGCCCGAAAAAGAACTCGAAAAAGGCGAATTTTGCGCCGTTTTGGAGCATTGCCTGGGCGAACTCCCGACGCGCATCGCCAATGCTTTTACGCTCCACGAAATGGACGGGCTCGGCGGCGCGGAAATCTGCGACATCCTGCAAGTTTCGCGGGATAATTACCGGGTTATGCTGCATCGCGCGCGAACTCATCTGCGGCGGTGTCTGGAATACGATTGGTTTAGAAAAGTTAATGTTTAGGAGAGAATTTCGCTCATGTTTGGAAGGATAAAATCGGGCTTCAATAAATTGGTTTGGCGCGTTTTGCCAAGCTGCAAAGATATTACGGCGCTCGTTTCGCGCTCGCTGGAAAACGATCTGTCGTGGCGCGAAAAACTCATCATGAAAACGCATCTTTACACCTGTATCGCCTGCCAGCGGTATCTCGCGCAGGTCAAATTTATGGGCGAAGTTCTTCAAAAACAGGAAACCAAGATCGAACAAGGCGAATACGCGCCGCGCCTCAGTTCGGAAGCTTCGGAACGGCTGAAAAACGCGCTGAAATCTTCCAAACTAGTGATTCTGTTTATCTTAACTTATTGCTACTAAAATGGAACAAGCGGTCACAATCACAACCAAAGAAACCGCATTTGACGCGACCGTCTGGGTTGACGCACACGGCGATTTTCTTTATTCATTCGCCTTTTCGCGTTTGCGTGACCAATGGCTGGCAGAAGATATGGTGCAGGAAACTTTGCTTGCCGCAATGCAGTCGAAAAATACTTTCCAGTCAAAATCTTCGGAGAGAACGTGGCTTTGCGGAATTTTGAAACATAAGATCATTGATCATTTTCGCAAATCGAGCCGCGAGGTCGAATTAACCGATGAAGAAGCCGATATGAGTTCTTACGATTATCTTTTTCGCGACGAAGGCGCGTGGAAAGGACATTGGTCGGCGGAAGCGCGTCCCGCCGTTTGGCAGGACAATCCCGAAAAGGTGCTCGAACACACGGAGTTTCGCGGAATCTTGTCGCACTGTCTCGGAGAATTACCGGAACGCGTCGCAAACTGTTTTACTTTGCGCGAAATGGACGGCTTCGATTCGACGGAAATCTGCAAGATTTTGGGAATTTCGCCGAACAACTTTTGGGTGATGATGCACCGCGCACGGCTTCATCTGCGCCGCTGTATAGATTTTAACTGGTTTCGGAAAACGCAAAAATAATGGCGAACATCCGCGCAAAATTCAAAAAATGGCTCGCGCTCAAAACCGAAGAATGCAAAACGGTCGCGCCGCTTTTCTCGTATTCCTACGACCGCAAACTCTCGTTAATCGAAAAGTTACGCGTCCGGCTGCATCTCTACACCTGCGGCGCGTGTCTGAATTACGTCTCGAATCTTAAATTCATGCACGAAGTTTTCGGTGCGCAGGAAAAAAACTTTGAAAACGAAAAAATCCATACTACTTTAAGCCCCGAAGCAAAAGAGCGCATCAAACAAAATCTCAAAGCGCAAAATTCTTAAAATTTTTGTAGTTTCTAAATCTCAGATTGTTGTAAAATTTTGTTTCCAAAATAAATAATCTTTCCGGGCGGTTAAGCAACAATTTGGTTATTTGACTGCATCGTAGGGATTATTCTTGATTAAATTCAGTGAGGCGAAAAAAGAACAAATGGTTAGATTTCAAATATTACTGATATTGTTTGTCGTAATCATTTGCAATTGCTCGCAATCGGCTTTCGCGCAACTATGGTTCAAAAAAGGAGAACATTTGTGCGGCGCGCGCAATGCTCAGGAAAAGCCGCTGCTTGATGCGATAAAAAAAGCTGATAAATTGCAGCTCGAAAAACTTTTGCAAAAAGGCGGCAATCCTAATACAACCGACGATTGCAATATTCCCGTAATCACTTATGCCGCCAAAATGCTTCGCTCCGATCTGCTGAACATACTCATCAAATCAGGAGCAGATGTTAATGCAATAGATGAATTTTATTATGAACCGCCTTTACTCTGGCTGATTCGTGCTTACGAAACCGATTCACCGCCGGACAACGATACGGATAAAATGTACGATTCGATCAAATTGCTTGTCGATAATGGCGCCGACGTGAACCTTCGCGGAAAGTCTTCTGATTCGGCTCTGATTCTGGCAGTTTTAATACAAAGACCGCGAATCGTGGAATTATTGATCGCAGCGGGCGCCGAAGTAAATTTTCAAAACGACGAAAATCTGACGGCTTATAGCTATGCGGCGCAATCAGGCGCTAAAGACCTCAAAAAAATACTATTTAAAGCGGGCGCTTCGCTAATTATCGGCGTGCGGGAATATCAGGCAGAATACGGAGAAAACGCCTTTTTTCAAGCGGCGGCTGACGGTCGCACGGATATTGTCGAAGCGATGATCGCTGCCGGCACGGATGTTAATACGGTGAATGCGGCGGGCAAAATGAGTGCTTTAATGAGAGTGACCGAAGACAGTACGGTTGATTCGCTTTTAGACGCCGGCGCCGATGTCAATCTGAAAGATAAAGCCGGATTTACCGCAATGATCTGGGCAGCGGCATTTCGCCGGGAGAGCATTGTCATAAAATTGATCGCTGCCGGAGCAGATGTCAATTTGCGAAATAATGATGGTAAATCTGCCCTCGATCTTATCAATGATCTCAACTTTCCATCCGATTCATTAACGAGAACCGCATTAATCAAAGCCGGAGCAAAATAGAAAAACAAGAATTGTTTTACTTTATTATTCGCTCAATATCTTCTGAATTTCTTTCGCGTATTTCGCGCTTTCCGCGTCTGCAGTGACGAAT
>CADEFG010000054.1 GCA_902826505.1 uncultured Acidobacteriota bacterium | reverse complement strand
AATCGAAAGCACGAGTAAAATCACGGAAAAAAGACGCAGAAAACTTTTTTTGAGTTTCGGTGTTTCGCTTTCGGGCAAATAAATCGACGCCTCGTCGGTGACCACGGGCGGCTGCGAAACGGGAATATTATTGAGCGGTTGATTTTGAAATTGATTGAGATTCATACCGTTGTCCACTTTGACAACAACGGCGGGATTTTTCAGAACCTGATTGTTTTGAAACTTCAGTTCTCTGGAAGTATTGAATTTCGGTTTCTGTGGCGCGAGCGGCGTGTAGCCGCGGGCGACGTGTGCTTTCGGAGTGGCAACCGAGCGCGTTGAAACCTCGGTTTTTATCTCTCCATCTTCCGATTGAGCGTGTATTTTAAGGCGCGTAAAATCCTTCCAAAACTCATAAATATCCTGATGACGCTCTTTCGGATTGGTCTGTGTGGCTTTTTGGAGGACTTCGAGTAAAACCTTTGCCCAGGATTCTTCACGCACTGCGAAGGGAAGTTCCTTGATCGGCTGATTGGCGAAAAAACGCGGCGATTCGCTCGTAATAAGAACATAAGCCGTTTTTGCCAGCGAATAAATATCGGCGGCGGGCGTCAGTTCGGCGACTTCGAAATGTTTACCGTCCTCGGCGAGCATCGGACTGTGTTCGGGCGGCGCGTATATGTTTGTGCCGACACGGGTGATCGGTGAGTCTGAAGCAGAAAATCGGGCAACTCCGAAATCGGCGATCTTGACGATGTTGCGGTCAGCCGTTAACAACAGATTTTGCGGTTTGATGTCGCGGTGAATGACGCCATTTTGATGGGCGTGCGCCAGACCGGCGCAAACTTGTTCGAGATATTCGAAGGATTTCTTAAATGTTAAAGATTTTTCGCGAGTCGCGCGTGAGAGATCGCCGCCCGAAAGATATTCCAGAACCAGATAATGAAAAACCATTCCGCGCAGATCGCGCGCCGTGCCGTGCCCGAGGCGGCTGATGATGTTCGGATGGCGGACACGGTCGAGCGCGATCGCTTCGTTTTGAAAGTTTTCAACCAGCGTTCGTTCGAGATCCGCGTCGAGATCGTTTTGCATAAAAACGTTGAGTGCTTTGATAACGACTTGTTTATGAGGCGAATTCGGAGCGGCAACATTATCACGCGCCACGTAAATTTCCGCATAGCTGCCACGACCGAGGAGTTCTTGGATGTCGTAGCGTCCGTCAAGACGGCTGTTTATGAGTGAAAGTTCTCTTATCATTTCGGTCAAATAAATGCTACATCAAAACGCGGGACTTCACCAATAAAACTGATACGAAAGTAATCCCGCAAAGTTCAAAGTCATCAAATAACGCCGGTGCGGAAAATGAGCCGAATACCTTTGCGCGAAGCGCAAAGGCGTCGCAAACTAACGCAAAGGTGTCTGAAGAAAAGCACAAAAGCCTTCGCAAACTACGCGAAGGCTTTTGTACAGGCAACAATTGTTGTGAAATCTGAAGGTTAATTTACTCTCTGAAATCCCGTCAATTGAATGTTTTGGAAAAACGGTGTGCCGGGCGGCAGCCGTGTCGGGTCGAGAAATGATGTGTCAAACACCCAGTTCCGCGTCGGCGGGCTGTATATGTTAGTACAGCATTTGAAGGCACCGTTGTTGTTGTGCGAATTGTATAGATTAATCAGCGAACCGGCGTAATTTAAACGGATACTACCCCAGTTTTCGAGAAAACGCTTGAAATTATGAACGCCGCCCGTCAATCGCGGATCACCGCCGCCCTGATTCGGCGTATTTTCAAAACTGCTTCGCGCATCGCCGGCAAGCATTGCAAACCGGACGGTCGTTTCGGTCGCGACTCTCTGGCTAAGCGTAAACGGATAACGAAAACTTCTCGAATCCTGCCAGTTGTTCGAAAGCACAATGATCGCATCGGCGACCACCGAGGCGGGAATATGCGTCGAAGTATTCTGCGGAATGTAATCAACTGCCGCGGTCGGTGACCCGACCGTGCTGATGCCCGTGGCGTTATAATTTCCCTTCACGTAAACGGCATTTTCCGAAGCGACGGAAAATCCCTTCGTATTCAGCGGATTTGCGCCATCGTAAATTCCCGGAAGCTGAGTTCCGTTTATCAGCCGCACTCCGCGCCGGTAAAACTGATGGTCGATCGCGGCGGCGGCGGCGGGCGAATCCGCCGTGCTTGCTCCGGTAAAACGAACTCCTTCGTTTAAGAAATCAATGTCAAGGCGATTATTGTTGTTGATGTCTTCCCCCGGTTGGAGAATCCCGTCCGTATTGCCGTAGATGTCTTCCATATCATATTCGCCGTCGAAATCGCTGTCCCCGCGCCGGTCGGAAACATATAAAACCCAGCCATTTGCTTCCGGCACATCCGTACTTTGTAATTTTCTTCCGTTGGCGGTCGTGAAAACCGTTCCGGCGTTTGGCAGTAATGCGTCGTAACCGCCGTTCAGAAAGTTTCTCAGATTCGTCACGTCAATATCGACGATACTCATCACACCCGCCTTCGGTACGTTGCTTCCATAGGTCGAACTCCAGTTAAGATCATCGTTATAAAGACCTTCGCGGGTGTCGAACATTTCGATCGGAAACGGTACAACGCGGCGGAATCTGGTTGTTACGTCAACCGTCGCCGGATATTTATTGCCGTTGTTATCGCCGGAAAAACTTCCCGTCGTGCCGTTGTCAACACTTGCTGAACAGCCCGTCGTATAAGCGCTGTCCGTACAATCGTCGGTCAAAACCAGATTGTAAGTGGTGCCGTTCCAGGTATAGGAAGTCATATAATTTGTGTCGGCAGCGGTAACGGCAACGCCCGGCATCAGGAATCTTTGGAGTTTGACGATCGAACGGCTGTCGCGATTGCCATAGCCGCTCATAAAAAATTTTGTGCTCGCGCCTTGGGTAATTGTCGGTGCGGCTTCGGTCAAACCCAAACTCAAAATATCGGCGGTCACATCCTGGGTCTGAATCGTATTATCAGCCTGGCTGATGCCGACGAGTTCGATCTTTATCCAAACTTGTCTGCCCGAATTATAAAAACGCTCACCGTTTAATTTAGTTGCCGCGTAACCGTCAGTCATCGGCAGCGGACGATAGCCGCGCGGCGCTCCTAACGCCGGTTCACTGCCGTCGCCGACCGGCGAGCCGTCAAGCCGGATTCCGCACGGAGTCGTGACGGCGGCAGTTCCGCTTCCCGATGCGCAGCCCGGAAGTTTTGCTTTGCTGTCGGAAAGCGATATGCGAATTCCTTTTTTGTTAAAGTACCGTTCTTTGCTCGTGATGATCGTATCGGCGGCGGCGGGTGTCACGGGCGCAACCCCAACGCCGTCATTGTATAAATCGCCGACATTTTTACCGCGTTTGATAAGTTCGATGTAATCGAGCGGAGCGCCGGCAATCGTGCTGGCGATTTTCAACGGCAGATTAAGCGTTTTTTGTTCGGACAAAAGATTGCCCTGAAAAAGTCCCTGGTTTGATGCCCAACCGGTATTTTTGTAAACGGTCGGCATATCGGGATTAGAAAAAACCGGCGAACCGTTGGTCGGTGCTTTCAACACGCTGCCCATAGTGTGGGTCAGTTTGACGTAGGTTCCCGAACCGTTTTTGATCCAGACGTTTTCATTCCACGTCGTCCACGGGCGACCGTTTCTTCCGACATCGGTAAAAATTTGTCCGGCAGCCGAAACGCGCGACGAAAAATATAGCCCGGTTTGCGCCATCAAAAACATATTGCCGTTTGAATGGACGCGACCGCCGAAATCGAACCGCGGACCCGGATGGAATTCCAAATCGTCGTCGTAGAAAATTCCGAACTGAAAAATCGGGACGCGGTTGTTGTAAAACTTCCGCCGCTGGGCAACCTGGACGCCGTTGGTTTTATCGGTGCCCGTGCAGTCAACCCGCCATTCATCACGGAGGGCGTTCAAACCCTGTAAAAGCTGACCGCTCATAACGACCGTTCTGGTCGCTTCGGTTTGGGTAATATGTTGTTCGAAATCGTAATTAGTATCAAATCCAGGCGGTTTCAAAGATTCGACGTGGAGCAGATCAGATGGCGCCGGCGATAGTTTTTCCTCAAAAATTTTGTCAAAATTTCGAGTCATTATTTCTAAACAGCCCTGCGCCGCCGAAAACGCCCGCGATTCCGCCGCATCGTTTGATGTCGCGATGGTTTCGTTTGACGTGCGTGTCACGGCTAGAGCGACAAAAGCGGTCAGCAATGTCAAAATCAACAAAGCAATGACGATTGCCGAACCGTTCTCATTTCTTTTCGACCCAATTTTCTGCATAATTTTACTCCTTCTAACCAGCGTCGTATTCTAAATTTCTCGTGCTGAAAGTACCGCTCAGCGTAATTGATTCAGGCTTGCCGCTTTGTTCGTCGTTTTCGGTTGCCTGCACCTTGATGGTCACCGTAATTTGTCTGACCAGATTAAAATCCGATGGTCGGTCATCCGCCGTTCCGGCAATCCCGTCAACTCCGGCGGAGGGATTATCCGTTGAGCTGCCATCTTCCAACACGTATCTAACTTGAAAATTTTCGATGTTGTAAGCAACCGGCAATTCCTGAATCTGCTGGGCAGGCGTTCCGCTCGTATTGTTCCCGAATAATTGACGAACCAGCGTTCCGTCACTTTTTACTTTGTAGGCGACCCAGAAAAACCGTTTGACCGACGCGACATAGGTGGTGCAATTTTCAGTGATTGTGGCGGTGCATTTCTGCAACAGACTGACACCCGTGCCGGATCCGTTTAAAGGCTGGTTTATTCCGAGGGGATCGCCCGGCGAAATATCAATTGAACTGCTCGAAGGCACAGCGGTTGCCATGACCGCTACTTGGGAACTGTCGGATTCGACCAGATACAAGTCAAAGCTTCTAGAAAATTGGGCATCATTCGGCAGACTTTGAAGTCTTACCGTCGCCGGCGCAGTCGGCGGCGCCGAAGCGTTATTGAGAGAAATTACATTACCATTATTGAACTCACTGTCGCGATATGAAAACGAGATCAAATCGGTTCTGACGGTTGTGTCAGAATTCAGAATATTGAAAAAAAGATTATCGCCGCCGACCACCGAAGTCAGAACATCGCGCTCGTTGTCGGCAAAAGCCGGAATGCCAAGCCGGGTCGAAACAAAATTATCGGGCACGATCGCGCCGCTTTTGTTATAACTCAAACCGGCGTTGAGCGCGTCCCGACCGATTAAATGCATTGCCGCGCGCGCATTTTTCAGCACATCGGCGCGGCGGCTGGCACGATTTCGGTCAATCAGACCAACCTGCAAAAGACCGTAAATCGTCCCGATGATAATCATAAAAACGACCATCGCCACAATCATTTCAACGATTGAAAATCCCGTTTCGGAAAATTTTTGCGATCTTGAATATTTGTTCATAAATATTTACTCCGAATAATTGGTGATGATAGTCGAGACGGTTTGTTCGCGCTGTAACTGGTTGACGTTGTAGCGAACAGTGACATCGATCCGGCGGCGTGAAATAGCGTGCGGCGGCGAAGGTCTTTCGGAATCCTGTAAATCCGAAATGACGATCCTTCGCTCATAACCTTTGAGGATTTCGCTCGTATTGGCAGGATAGCCCGTCACCACACAATTTCCACCAGCCGGACACGCATCGTCCGCCGTGCCGGCGACGCCATCTCCGCCCATATCCTGCCGAATTGGATTAAATCCGGAGAGAAAAATACCCTGCGGCGTTCCACCGGGATCAGGGTTTGTGCCAATCATCCCAATTGAGTTCCAACCTGAAATAGCGCCTATTCTTGAAATATCACGCGCCGAAAAAATCGATTCGATTGTCGAAAGTGCGATTTGTTTGGCGATTACTTGTTTTTCGGTTTCGTAGGAACGGACGAGATTTGCCGTCAGTGCGGCTGCCGATGCCAGAATCCCAACCATTAGAATGACCAGGGCGATCATCACGTCAATGTAGGAAAATCCGCGTTCGTTAGGTTTTTGTAGCATCATTAAAATTTCTCCAAAAATTTAGAAATTCTGAAAAGGGATAGGAAAAAGAGGCAGAGTCGCTAGATTACCCGCCGTAAATACCCGAACGGCGCGAATCCTTCCATTTATTTACTTCGGTTAAATTGCGGTTGTATTCCCAATACCGAACCGAACCGGTCGCACCGATCACCGTGATGGCGCGGGCGATTTCCGATTCGTTTGGATTATCTTTTTTCGGTGACCAGATAAAAAGAGTTAAACCGGTGGTGGTCGCATTTGAGCCGACCGCGTCGGTCCCTTCGTTAACCACGGTTCCGTTTCGCAAAAATCTGAAAGTGCAAACATTGTGCGAAATGCTCAGCGGATGGATGCTTGGTTTGAATAGGGCGATCGGGACGGGCATCGATTCGGTCGGATTTGTCGAAATATCCGGTGGTCGAACATTCATCGTGACATCGTTTTGCGGAAACAAAACCATTGATTTGATGATCTGATCATCACCGGGCGTGGTCGGCAGATTTTCGTCGATCAAACGCGCCATCCCGTCCGTCAAATCTATCTCGACCCGCATCGTTTCCCGCTGTGTCAACGAGCGCTGGCGTCCTTCCTGAAAAAAATCAATAATTTTCTGCGCCTGTTCGTCGGGACGATAAAGTCTTTGATGTCCCGAAAGGTAAAACAGCGAAATTCCCGTCAAGATAGTGATGACGGTTAAAACTATTAAAAGCTCCACCATTGAAAATCCACGCGACATAATTCTTTAAACCTCAACTTATAATTCTTGCTTGTGAGTTTGTTAAATAACCGAATTTATCGATGATTCTGTGATGTTTCGTTCAATTTGACTGACCAGTGAATGAAAAATTTTCAAACTGACATATAATGAAAAGATAAACAATGTAAAACACTTTCCAAAATTATTTTTTTTATTTCTCAAATTTGAAATTTTTCTTCGCAAATCCGCTTTCTTTTAATAGCGGTTTCGGCTAAAATGACCGCACTGAGTATTAGAAAATAATTTTATTTCCACATTAATCTCGAACATGTCCGAAGAAAATAATTTGTCAAAGAAAAAAACTTCGCTCGATTGGTTGATGCGTGGAGTTTTGACCAAAGTCGGAGATACCTTTGACCGCCTGACGGGTCGTCGCTGGACTCCTTCAAGCAGTTTGGCGACCAGCGAATTGATTGAAAAGTTAAAAAAGCTGCTTGATCTGGAAGTAAAAGATTTGGGATCAAAAGGCAAATTCGTTCCGCAAAACATCAAGCTGAAAATGCAATGGGACAAATTTTCAACCGATTCCGAGGACGCCATCAAAAAACTTGAGAACGAACTGAAAATTGCCGCGATCGACCATATCAACGACAATCGTTATCACACCTACGCACCGATAAAACTCGAAATCACACCGGATTATTTTACCGAAGGCGTCAAAATGCTGGTGAGTTTTGATAAATTCGACGAAGAAAAACGCGAAGTTTCGATCAATGTGACGGTTCCGCAAATCAAGGTCGGCGATTATCTACCCGCTTTGTCCGAAATAAAACCGGAAGAGGAAGTCGAGACATTTATCGCCAGTTTTACCTTAAACGGAAAAACCAAACAGCTTGAATTGACCTTCAAAGAAAAACAACGCCGAAGTGTCGGGCGCACCGGTGAAAATGATTTAAGCATTGAAGATTCGAGTGTTTCGAAGATGCATGCGGCACTCGTTTTAAATTCCGAAAAACAATTAATGGTTGCCGATACGGGCTCGACGAACGGAACCTTTATAAATGACAAACGTATTGCCTACGGACAAGCTTTTCCGATTGCAAACGCTGACCGTGTAAAATTCGGTAATATTGAAATTGCTTTTGAATATATTCCGCGTGAGGTGGAAAATGTTGAGATCGAAGAACTTTCGGCGAATTATCAGCCGACCGAAAATTTCAACGCCAGTCAACGTGATATTCAGACAATTGCGTTTAATTCGAATGACGATATTTCCTTGAAAACAGAGTTTATGCCGCAACAAAGCAAAACTGAAGCCGTTCTTCCGAAAGAAAATTTGGTGGAGACAAAGTTTGTGGAAATAAAACCCGAAGTAAAACCGGTAGTGCCGGAAAAAGCCGAACCGCCGAATAATTCGACGGGCACCCAAGACCGTATAAATTACGATTTTTCAAACGAGGATTAAAACGAAATGCTTTTGATGTTTCTATTTCAACTCGACAATTTTCGCCCCGAAAAACTTTTTGGCGGTCAGGTTTTGGAGCGTACGCCCGCCGGTTTGAGCATTATTTATCTGATCGGTATGGCAATTCTGCTGGTTTTCTTAATAATGTCGTTCTGGGGAAATTTTAGCCGCCGGAAATTTTTATTTGAGCAGGATTTACCCAAGGAAGTTCTCAGAAAGCTAACCTCGACTTTAACAAATCGCAGTTTGCGGATCTGGCAAATTGTTTTTATTTTGCTTGCTTTTACGGTTTACGGTTTTCACGTTTACTGGACCTACTATGCCGATGATTACAATGACCAATATCAGGCATTGAGCTATAAAGATTTACGCAACCGACGTACTTCGGCTTCGACTTTGCGTGGTTGGATGCTCGACCGGACAGGCAGTCTCGGCAGCTCGCTGGCGTATTACAAAGTAGATAAGGACGGCACCATCGATCGCTCTTTCCCGCTTGAAAAAGAAATGGCGCACCTGCTCGGAACCGAGCGCGGAACGCCCGGACTCGAACGCACGCTCTATAAAAAAGAAGCCGATCCGATGCCCGAATCATGGGAAATTCTGACCAAATACAAAAAGCCCGAACCCGAAAACAAAGATGTTCGGATCACGATCGATCGTGATTTACAAGCCTACGCCGCCCAAAAACTTGAAGGCAAAAAAGGCGGAATCGTAGTTATCAATCCGCAGACCGGCGATATTTTGGCGATGTATTCGAATCCTTCATACAATTTAAAGGATGCCGAATCCTTGGACGGATTTTTGAAACTCGAAGCCAACAAAAAAGATCAGCCGCTGCTTAACCGGGCAACCCGCGAATTTTACATACCGGGTTCGACCTTCAAAACCTTTACGATGATCTCTGCTTTTCGGGCAGGCAAACAGGATTCGATATTGCCCGGTTTGCCGGCGCCCGATTGCTATACGCCATTTAAAGGTTCAAAACCGATTTGTGATGCCGGAGGAAGCTGTCACGCCTGCGGCGACGTTGCTATCAAAGAGGCTTTTAAGGTTTCCAGCAACCAATATTTTTCGAGACTTGCCAATGAACTCGGACGCGAAAGGATGGGCGAAACCGCCGGCTTGTTGGGGATCGCAGCCGTCGAAACTCCCAAAGAGGCGCTTTCACAAGGGTTTTATGCCGATATCTGGAACACCAGCAATAAAAAAATTGCCAACGCAATATCTCCGGCGCGTTCAACGATCGTGACGGGCAAACAATTGACGCTTTATGATTTTGGTGTTGAAGGAATGGGACAAGGCTTGGCAGGACAAATGACTCCGTTTCAAATGGCATTGATCGCTTCGGCGGCGGCGAATCTGGAAGGGAAGTTGATGAAACCGAAAATTGAAGCCGATCTTCCGCCGCAGATGTATTCGCAAGTTCTGACCCGCGAACAGGCGGAAGTTATTCGAGATATTATGTCAACCGTAACCGAAGAAGCGGGCGGAACCGGCGGCATTGTGCGGGCAAAACTAGCCGGAACCGGAATCGAAACCGGCGGCAAAACCGGGACGGCTGACAAAGACGGCGTGCAGGTCTATAACAAGGACGGGACGAAAAAAACCGAGAAAAGAAAAAAGAAAAATGAAAACGGTGAAATGGTCGAATATGATGAACCGGTCAAATACACGCGTTGGGATGGTTGGTTTCTTTGTATCGCGCCGCTTGAAAATCCGCAGGTGGCGATTGCCGTCGTCATCGAAGATATTGGCGGTTCGGCGTATGGCGGAACGACCGCCGCGCCGATTGCCGCCGATATGATTTTGAAAGCCCGCGAACTCGGACTTTTGGGCGAACAATACAAACCCAAAACGCAAACTCCGCCGAAAAAGAAAAATAAATAAATGAAAAGCAGAGCGTCGTCACATTTTTTGATTCTTTTACTGGTTGTTTTTTTGACCGCAATTTCGCATTATGCCGTTTATTACGGTGCCTTGATTCGCGGTTATGAAACGAGTTTTACGACTGCTTCGCGAAACATCGGACTTTTGACGGTGCTCGCGATTTTGCCGATCATTCTGGCAAGGGTCTTTAAATTTCAGGGAAATTGGACGCTTTATACTTCGGCGGTCTTGCTTTTCTCGATCGGTTTAACAGTTCAATACCGTCTTTTCAGCGATCCCGAATACGTTCAAAAAGATAAAAAAGCCGAAGCCCGTCAGGGCAAAATCAAAACCGCCCAACTGCATTACATCCAGGAAAACTATTCACCCGAAAAAAAACAAATGATGGGTTTGCCGCCGACGCCGCCCGAGCCGGTCGATTTGTCAAAAGAAACTCCAAAACCGGTAAATGATTCGTTTTTCAGCGTTTTACTCTCAGGCAGAACACTGATCCCGCTGTTCGGGATTTTCTGTCTGGTCGGCGTGATTATTCTGATGCGTCGCGACGACGTTTTGCGATTATTGCAAAACAACGGGTTTGTGCTGGTTTTATTGACGCTCGTGCCGCTTCTTCTGGCGGCGGTCACTTCGCGGGCGGGAAAATCGATCGGTAATATGACGCCCTGGGAACCGGCGAAAATCCCGTTCCTGATCGGTTTTGCGGCGATTCTGGCGGTTTTATACAAAAATCTGGCGCGAACCTACTGGGGAATTCCTCGTGCCAAAGACGTCGTGCCGCTGGTCGTCATGGCAATTATGCCGTTCGTTCCGTTTTTTGTCCTCAAAGATTTCGGGCAAATGATGGTTTTCAGCTCGGTTTACGCGACGCTTTTTATCATCGCCGTGCGCCGTTTTTCGCAAAGATTCGTGCTGGTCGGCAGTGTTCTTTTGATGGTCAGCATTCTGGTTGTCGGCGCATTGCCGGAAACCACGCAGGAGAAAATCCCGTTTTTGCCGACGCTTGCCAAACCGGTCAAAAAGATTTTACCGAACCGGATTCAACAGCGGTTTCATCTGTGGCTTGACGGTTTTAACCCGCCGACGCCCGAAACCGACTGGTGGAAGAGCGATTATGACGATTATTATAAAGATCTGGTCAAAAAAGACCCGAATTTGCCGCAGCTGTTAGCGGAAGACCCGAATCTGCAAAAATCGATCAATGTTGACGCGTGGTTCGATGTTCTCGCCTTTCAACCGGCGCAGGCAACTTTCGGCTTGGCTTCGGGCGGGACGACCGGACGCGGGTTGGGTTTGGGGTATGTCGAACTTATTCCGGTTTCCGACTCGGATTACATTTATTCGGCATTGGCTGAAGAACTTGGACTTTTCGGCGGATTACTGGTAATCTTTGCGCTGATTGTATTTGTCAGCGCGGGCGTGCGAACGGCACTCGATTCCCGCGATATGTTCAGCAAACTTTGTTCGGCGGGTTTGACGGCGTTTATCGGTTTTCAGGCGCTCGTCAATATGGGCGGAATCACGCGCGCTTTACCGATGACCGGCATCACCTTGCCGTTTGTCAGCCACGGCGGATTTTCGCTGATCACGAGCTTTGTAATGCTCGGAATGTTGATGGCATTTTCGCATCGCAACACGATCGATATGCAAGCTGACCAAATAGCGGAAGGTTCCAAATAAAAAAGTTTTACCCCATTTCATTCGCGGAGAAAAAAATGACGGAAAATAATTTTGAGATGTATTCGGCAGCTGTTTCTGATCGCGGCTTGAGTGAAAAAAGACCGCAAAACGAAGATTCATTTCTTGAAATGAAAAATCTCGGACTTTTTGCGGTTGCCGATGGTGTTGGCGGTGCGCAAGCTGGGGATGTCGCATCGCAGATGGCGATGGAAATTTTGGGCGAAGCCTTTGTCAATCTGAGGGAAAACGGTGATGCCGAAGAAATGATGCGCATTGCGATCGAACGCGCCAATTCGGCAATCTATCAAATGTCCAACGATTTGCCGCAGCTTTCGACAATGGCGACGACCGTTGTCGCGCTTCACCTTTCGGGAAATATCGCGACCATCGGTCACGTCGGCGATTCGCGGCTTTATCGGCTTGACGGAAAAGGCAGTCTTTATCGTGAAACCCAAGATCATTCGGTGGTTGAAGAAGAAGTCCGCGCCGGTCGCATGACTGCCGCGCAAGCCGCCAATCATCCATCGCGCAATGTCATTTCTCGTGCACTCGGCGCGGAGAGCGCGGTCGAAGTTGATATGAAAACGATCATGTTCGAGCCGAACGCCAGTTTTTTGCTTTGCTCGGACGGCATCACGCGGCATATCAACGATTTTGAAATCCGCGAGCTGCTGATAACCGGTTCAACCCCGGTTGAAATCTGCCAGAAAATGAAGGAAATTTGCTATTCGCGAGGGGCTGAGGATAATCTGACGGCAGTCATTATCAAGGTCGTCGGTGCGGCAGCCGGTGAATTTTCGAATGTTGCTGCTTCTGCACGGACGTTTGATGAAGAGGCAACGGTGGCAACGGCGCGGCAAGCGGTCGCCGAACCGGAATTGGCAGAAGCGCCGGACGAATACGAAGAAATCCCGACCCGCGGGCTTGAAATGCCCGCTTCAATGCAGACGCCGCCGCCCGCCGAGTTTACACAACCGGCTGAAAATATCGAATATGCAAGCGATGACGACGATCAATATTTGATGGAAGAGCCAAATCCGGAAATTCCCCAAACTGCGCCCTTGGTGGCGGAAATTCCAGATACTTTATCTTTTCCCGCCAATCGGGTCGTTGAAGCCCCGCCGATCGTTCCGGCTGAAACAGTTCGGACGACCAAAAAAGAATTTTCGGTTTATGAACCGGAAGAAAAAAGCGGCGGCGGATTTTTCGGTAAGCTTTTATCGTCGTTGCTTTTACTTTTTGTCGGCGCGGTTTTGGGAGTCACCGTTTATTATATTTGGTTGATGATGAGCGCGAAACCGACGGAAGTGCCAAAAATTACCGAAATGCAAACGCCCAACATTCCGTTCTCGACGTTTGAACAAACCAGGCGCAATGTTGATGCCGATCCGAATGTGATCATCAAGCAATATGATAGAACTCCGCCCCGCGACGCCTCAGAATTTTACTTTTTGGGCAGAGCGCATCTGCTTAACAAAAATTATGAAGTGGCGAAAAAATCTTTTATCGACGCGCGCAACAAACTTTCGGATTATGCCGAAACTTCCAATAAAACGGTTTTGGCTTCGGACATTACGATCGGTTTGACAATTTCTGAAGACAAAGCGGCACAAACGGCGTTTGAAAAGGAATTAGAGTTCATCAAAGGCGGCGACGCCAATAAACCGACAAACGCTGGTTCGGGTAATAATTAAACCGATCATTTGATCAAATGCAAAAAAGGGTTCAAATTATGAATCCTTTTTTTGCAAAAATTTTTTTGCTTCGAACAAAATAATTCCGCACGAAACCGCCAGATTTAAACTTTCGACGCCGTTTTCCATCGGAATTACCAATTTCTCGTCAATTTTCCGAAAATCTTCCGCGCTTAAACCGTGCGCTTCCGATCCGAAGATCAAAAGCCGCGGTTTTCCCCAATCAATTTCGGCATAGCTTTTTTCGGCGTTAATATCCGCCGCCGTCGAAATCAGGTTCCTTGCCTGTGCCCAAGCCAAAACTTCGTCGAAATCGGCGTTTGTCCACAGATCGAGCCGAAAACCCGCGCCCATCGAAGCGCGCAGCGATTTTGGCGAAAAAACTTCCGCCGAATTTTTTGTAATAATGATTCCCGCTAGATCGACCGCTTCGGCAGTGCGCAAGATCGCGCCTAGATTTGAAGGATTGTTTATCTCGTGAAGCAACACGACAATCGGTAATTTATTGGTTCGTCCGGAAAATTTGCCGTCAAATATTTTTTTGT
>CADEFG010000053.1 GCA_902826505.1 uncultured Acidobacteriota bacterium | reverse complement strand
TTTACTACCGACAGGTTAGCAGAAAGGCCGTTTCGGAACCCCGCCGAACGAACAACAAAAGCGGTTTATCTAGAAGACAATTGAAGATTACGCGCGGCTTTTCGAAGCGTCGGCGAAAATTTGCGAACAATCCGAAAATGCGAATATCGCGGTCGGAATTCATTCGATGCGCGGCGTCGATCATCGGGATATTTTACGCGCCGTCAACGAATTACCGAACGATATTCCGTTTCACATACATATTTCCGAACAAGTAAAGGAAGTCGCAGATTGCCTGCAATTTTTAGGCAAACGCCCGGTCGAATGGCTGCTCGAAAATGTCGATCTGAACGAAAGATTTCATCTCGTTCACGCCACGCATCTAACGAGCGCGGAAACCGAAAATCTCGCGAAATCCGGCGCGAACGTCGTCCTTTGCCCGAGCACCGAAGGCAATCTGGGCGACGGAATTTTTCCGCTCAGGGATTATCAAAATTTCGGCGGTAATTGGAGCATCGGAACGGACAGCCATATCGGGCTCAATCCTTTTGAAGAAATTCGTCTGCTCGATTACGGGCAGCGTCTGATCTCGCACAAACGCAACACTTTCGGCGCGAACGGCGGTTTGTTTGCGCTCACCAACGCGACCGTTGCGGGACGCCGGGCGATGAATAATTTCGAGCCGGAATTTTTTGTTACGGGTGCGGATTTCGACGCGTGCGTGATTTATGAGGAAGAACAGCTTCTGGAAAATGTGAGCTTTGAGAACTTGGCTTCGGCGATTGTTTATACAGCAAACGTCTCGCAAATAAACGAGACATTTGTTGCCGGAAAATTAGTTGAAAAAGACGAAAATTACTGGACGATACGAGAAAAATTCGTTGCGTGCGTCAAACGTTTTCGGGCGCCCTAAAAATCAAAAAAAATGCGGACTGTCTGAAACAATCCGCATTTTATAAGTTCGAATCCGCGTTTACTAAACCGCCACGCTTTCCCGGGCGGGAAACATTTTTTCTAAAGCTCCCGACAGAACGCTGACGCCGAATTCGCCCGCCGCGCGTGATTTTAATTTACCATCCGCGTCGAACAGATAATAAACCGGAACCCAGCCTTGTTCGTTCAAAAACGCGTCTTTTAATTTATGTTTGTTGTCGATCGCGCAAACGTCGTCAATACAATATTGTTCGATATTTGCTTTGACCGTTTCCAGATTTGTGTCGGCTTCGTAGCGCGGCATATGAATCGCCACGGTGCGCAAGCCTCGATCTTTAAATTTGGCTTTTAATTCCCGTAATTTGGGCATATTTTCCTTGCAGATCCCGCAGCTCGTCGCCCAAAAATAAACGAGCGTCGGCGCACCTTTGACATAATCGTCGGCTGTTTCTGCAAGCCCGTTCAGCCATTCGGTCGCGCCTTCAAATGTCGGAATCGTGTCTCCGATTCTCATTGGCATATCTTTAATCTCCGATTTTGGATTTTAGATTTTGGATTTTGGATTGAAAGCTCAAAACCATCGGCTTTCTGACAATCCAAAATCCAAAATCGGCAATCCGAAATTAAACTTTCAAAACCTTAAACTGATAAATTTTCCTGTCCCGGCGTCCAGTCAGCCGAGCAGAGTCCGCCGGTTTGAAGTCCCTGCAAAACGCGCAGTGTTTCGTCAACCGAACGTCCGATGTTCAGATCGTGAACGACTGCGTATTGCAAAACGCCTTCCGGATTAATGATGAAAAGTCCGCGCAGCGCGATATTGGCTTCTTCGACCAAAATATTGTATTTCGCCGCCAATTTGCCGCCGACATCCGAAATCAGCGGATAGGCTAAGCCTTCGATGCCGTTTTGATCGCGCGGCGTTTTGATCCAGGCGCGGTGCGAATGAACCGAATCGGTCGAAACGCCGAGAACTTCCGCGCCGATGCCTTGAATTTCTTCCAATCTGTCTGAAAAAGCCGTCAATTCGGTCGGGCAAACAAATGTAAAATCGAGCGGATAAAAAAGCAGGATCAACCATTTGCCTTTGTAATCGGAAAGACCGATATTTTCGCCCAAGGTTTCCATATTTTTGGTCGAAGGCAGATTGAAATCCGGTGCCGGTTTGCCGACTTTGGCAATTGTAACCTCCGGTTTATTTTCCATAGCTATACTTGTAGCTGTTGACATAATTAAATTTATCTCCTTAATATTTCTGTATTATTGATTGCAATCAGGGCAAAGTCCGCGCAAAGTAAGCTCTAAAGATTCGGGTTTAAAATTTGAAAATTCCGCCGCGCGATCGACGAGTTCGAGCGGCAAATCAAGTTGCATATCAACTAATTTGCCGCATTTCGTACAGATCGCGTGATCGTGGCGCGTTAGTTTAGAATCAAAACGGCTTGCGCCGTTGCCGAAACTGATTTCCGCGATCTGTCCGGCGTCCTTCAAATAACGCAGGGAATTATAAACCGTCGCAAAAGAAATTGTCGGCAAAAGCTGTTTAGCTTTATCAAAAACCTCGTTCGCCGTCAGATGCTCCGGCTCATCACGGATTACCTGCAAAACAACCTCGCGCTGCCGCGTCAAACCCAATTCTTTAATGTCTACTTCGATGCTCATTTCGTCCTAAATTAGAGTTAGAATAATTCTAATTCTAACTCTTGTCAAATGTAAAATGAAAAAATTATCGGATACTGGGGCAGCTTTCAAATTGTCAAAGACAAGCCTGAAAGCCTTTCATTATTCATTTTTTATCGTCGTTTGCCGTTTCTTCCGCTGTTTTTTCAGCGGATTGGTCGGTCGGTAAAGCCGTGTCTTCGTACTCTTCTTCCGACGCAGCGTCCTCATGACCTTCAATTTCGGCGTCCCATTTGACGAGCTTCAAATCAAGCACGAAAATCGCATACAGCACGGGAACGAGCAAGAGCGTGATAAAGGTCGCGACACAAAGCCCGCCGATCTGCGCGTAACAGAGCGGTTCCCAGAGCGGTCCGCCGTGCGAGGCAAGCGGGAAAAGCGCGATGACGGTTGCGCCGACCGTTATCATGACCGGTCGCAGACGCATAATTCCGGCATCGAGCAGCGCTTCGCGAAGCGGTTCGCCCTCGGCGTGTTTTTCCTCGATGAAATCGAACAAAACGATGATATGACTGACGATCACGCCGACCAGACTGATCATCCCGAGAAACGCCATAAATCCGAACGGCATCTCCACCACCCAGAGCGCGGCTAATGCGCCGACCATGCCGAACGGAACGGCGGCAAAAACGATCAATGGTTTGACCGCGCTTTTGAATTGAAAAACCAGCGCCAGAAAAATCGCGACGATGGAAACCGCCAAAACCATTGTGAGCATCGGAAAATTCTTGACCTGTTCTTCCTCTTCGCCGCCGATCTCCATTTTGTAGCCGGGCGGCAGATTTTTTTCAAATTCGCTTAAATCCGCCCGCGCCGCATTGATTACTTCCGAAGGCATTTGTTCAAAAACCGGCATCGCCGAAACGGTGATCGTGCGAAATTGATTGCGCGACCGGATTTTTTCGTTCTGCATTTCGTATTGGGCAAAGGAAACCTGTCGAAGCGGTACTTTTTGCGCGCTTTGCGACGAATAGACATAGAGATTATTCAAATCGTCCAAACCGGCGCGTTCTTCCATCCGCAACCGCGAGATCAGCGGAATTTGCTTATCGCCTTCGCGCAGATAGGTCAAAAGCTGCCCGCGCGTCGCGCCCGAAGAAGACGTCGCGACGTCTTCATTGGTGACGCCGACGATCGAAGCGCGGTCGGCGTCGGTTTGCAGACGAACGTTAAAACTTTCCTCGCCCCAATCGTCGCGGATGCGGTCGGTCAATTCGGTTTTTTGCAGTATATCTTTGACTTGCTGTGCCAAATCGCGAAGCGTCGAAATCTCACTGCCCGTCAGCCGAATCGCGACCGGAATGCCGACCGCCTTTCCGGTTTCAAGCTGGCGAACATCAATTCTCGCGCCCGGAATGCGCGCGGAAAGCGCCGTTTGCAAAGGCTCGATGAGATGTGCCGTATCGTGTTTATCTTTAACCTGGATAATGATTTGCGCGTAGTTTAGTTGTTGCAGTTCGGGCGACACCGACGACCAAAAGCGCGGTCCGCCGCCGCCGACAAAGGTTGTCAAAGATTCCAACATCTCACCCGGTTTGCCGTTCTCGCCGTGTTTTTCGCTGTATTCTTTGATGACCTCGCGAATAATTTCTTCGGCTTTGGCGGTTGTTTCGTTCGTCGCCGAAAGCGGCGCATCCTGCGGCAGCCAGACATCAACATAAGACAGATACGCATTATCTTTCGGAAAGAAATTGGTTTTCAGACGGCTGGCAAAAATTCCGCCCGCGAGCAGAAAAACGAGCGCCGCCGCCATCGCTTTCCAGCGATTATCGATTGCCCATGTTCCGATTCGGTAATAAACGGCGGCAAAACCTTTTTGACGGCGTTCTTCGACCGGCGTTTCGGCTTTCGGACGAAGCAGATAATAGCTCAAAAGCGGGATAAAAGTCATCGAAACAAGCCGCGAAGCGACGAGCGAACAGGTCAACACGATCGGCAGACTGTAAATAAAACTCCCGGTCGTCCCCGGCAGCATCAAAAACGGCAGGTAAGCGACGATATTTGTGATCGTCGCGTAAAGAATCGCGGTCGCGAGCTTGGTCGGACCGAGCCACGCGGCAATACGCGCGGGCAAGCCTTCCGCCAGATCACGCTTGATCGCATCGCCCGCGACGACCGGATCGTCAACCAGCAGTCCGAGCGCGATAATCAAAGATGCGATCGAAACCTGTTGCAGGTCAATGCCGAGAACATACATCATGCCGAAGGTCATCGCCAGTGTTAAAGGAATTGACAACGCCATCAGGAGCGCCGAACGCCATTCCCAGAAACCGATCAGCGCGACGACCACGACGAGAATGATCGCTTCCCAGAGGCTCGACATAAAAAGCGCGACGTTTTCTTCGACCTGAAGCGGTTGATCGGAAGTTCGCGCAAAGATCAAATCGGCGGGCAGTCGCGTTTTGAGGTTACCGAGAATCGCGTCGATTTCCTCGCCGAAATGTCCGATCTTTTCGCCCGAACGCATATCGACCGCAAGCGTCACGGCGCGGCTGCGTTGCCAGTTTCCGCGTTCATCGCGCCAGTTGAAATAATTTAAATATCGCGCCGGACTTTCGTAGCCGCGCCCGATTTCCGCCAGATCGCGCAGATAAACCGATTTGTTCGTGACGGTCGGAACCAGCACGTCGCCGATTTCGTGTTCGTTCTTAAATTCGCCGGAAGGCTCGATCGTCACGTTTTTGCCTTCGACATTGAGCGTGCCGCCTGAAGTTTGAATATTGCGCGACTGCAAAACTTTTCCGAGGATCGAAGGCTGAATGCCGTAGGCGGCGAGCCTTTCCTGCGAATAAAGCAGGTAAACGGCTTCGTTTAGAAGCCCCGAACGCTTGACTTTGGCAACCAGCGGATTCGCCTTGAAAGTCTTTTCAAGAAGCTCTGTAAATTCGTCCATCTCGCGATAAGTGTATTTATCGCCCGCCACTTGCGTGAGTTTCGCTTTGATTTCCGCCGTCTCGCGCACGACAAACGGCAGCCAAAAGTCGGGATGAAATTCGGACGACTGCAATTTTTCGGCGACAAATTTGTTCAAAAACTCCAAGATCTGCGCGTCCGTGGCGGCGGTCGCGCCGTCGATCGCGGCAAAGCCGACGCCTTCGATCACGCGCAGGTCGGCGGCGAAACCTTTTTCCTTGGTGTATTCGACAAAAATATCGAGCGGACGGCGCACCGGTTTTAGCTGAACCGTCGGCGGAAAATTGAAAACCAATGTAAAGCGGTTTGATTTATCAGAAAGCGCGGCGCGCGTTTTTTCAATCGCCGTTTGAATCTGCGCGGCGCGCTGGGCAACTTCGATTTCGCCGACTTTCGGGCTGGCAACCGTCAGCATCAAAGCGGCGGTGTCGCCAAAATCTTTGACAAAGTTTATCGGTCCGGCGTCTTTCGGCAGATCGGTGATCGTGTCGAGCTTGAGCTTGATGTCGTCAAACTCTTTGCCGGTGTCCTCGACCTTTTCGTCGAGTTCGATATAAACAACCGAAATTCCGGTGCGCGAAATCGATTCGATTTTTATGACTTTTTTGTTGTCGGCAATTTTTTCCTCGATTTTTTTCGTCACCAATTGCTCGACTTTTTCCGCGCTCGCGCCACTCCAGGGAACCAAAACGACCGCGACGTTGACTTGAATTTCGGGGTCTTTGCGCTGCGGCATACTGAAATAACCGAAAATTCCCCAAAGACAGGTGGCAATCAGCAAAACCCAGGCAATTTGGCGATTTTCGACACAAAATCGGGATAAATTACGCGTTTTTTCGATAGTTTCTGAATCGTAGTTGACGTTTGACATAATCGTTCTCTCACTTATCCTATTTTCAAAACAGGCATATTCATTAAAATTTTGTTTAATAATATTTTGATAAATCTTAAAAAATCGCTTTCAGCAATAGTTCGACCGCTTCGGCGGTTTCGATCACTGCGGCGGCGAATTCCGCTTCGTCGGACGGCTCAATTTTTATAACCGCCGCGACGGTGTTGAAATCGAGCTTGGTTTCGTTTCGCGTTTCAGAATTCGTCCCCGTAAAACTGTCTGCAGCGACCCGGCTGATATAGCCTTCGACGGTTTCGTCGTTTTGTAATCTGACCAAGACCCGCGCATTTTCGCCCGTTCTTTGTTTGACGACCTCGGTTTTTATCCGCAATTCCGGCAGTGTCTGGTTAATGTCTCGCTGGATTTGAATAAGCATTGCCTGATTGACGGCAAATAATCCGACCACCGCGAAAGCAAAAAATTTATGTAATATGTTTAATCTCTCCATTTTTAACTCCTAAATTTTCGTCAGTCGATCTGCGGCGGCAGATGGATAATTTCGTATTCGTAACCTGTATCGATCCGCGCCGCCGAGACCGTTCTTTATGGAATAATTTGAACTTTTTCTCCGTCGGTCAGATATGCCGCGCCGCTCATCACGACTTTTTCGCCCTTCTCGACGCCTTTTGTGACGGCGACCGTGTTGCCGAAGGTTTCGCCCAACGAAACTCCGCGCGCGCGGACGAGCCAAACGCCTTCGATCTCCTGTGCGACAAAAACCGCGTAGCTGTTGGCATCGGTTTTCGAGCGGACAAGCGCGCCGAGCGGCACGACATTGCTTTCTTCGCCCGATTGCTCCGCCAAAATTTCGAGTGAGGCGATCATTCCGGGTTTGAGGAGATTTTGCTGGTTCGAAATCGTCACTTCGATCTCGAAAACGCGGCTGTTCTGGTCTGCCGAAGGCGCAATCCGCGAGACGCGTCCGGCAAATTCCCGTTCCGGCAAGGCATCGGTCGTCAAAGCGAGAATCTGCCCGTTTCTGAGTTTTTGCAGTTCGACGTCCGGAACACCGAAAACCGCTTTGACCGAATTCGTGTCTGCCAGGATAAATGCCGGTTGATTGGGCGAAACCAATGCGCCCTGTTCGATTTTTCTTTCGAGAATGACGGCGGAAAACGGCGCCCGAAGCGTTGTGTCCTGCAACGGAATTTGCATTTGCTCGATAACCGTCTCCGCCGTTCCGATCTGCGCCTGAGTAATTTCGATTTGCGATTGGATCGTCTTGATCTTTGCCTGCGCGGTTTTGAGCGCGGCGCGCGCGGAATCGACCTTTGCCTGCGCCATATCGAGGCTTGTCTTCGCCGATTCAAAATCTTTTTTGGTCAGGCTTTCGGCTTCATATAGATTTTTCGCGCGGGCAAAATCCGTTTTCGCCTGGGCGAGATTCGTTTCGGCTTCGACAACTTGCGACCGGTTGACCGAAATTGACGACTCGGCTTCATTGATCTGGGCGCGCGTCGTGTTCGCGCTTTTTTGAATTTCACCTTTTTGCGACACGGCTTGCGCAACTTTTGTTTGATAATCGCTCCGGCGAAGCTGTGCCAAAACCTGTCCGCGTGAAACGATGTCGCCCGCCTGCAAGGTATGGCGCATTCCGGTCGCGTCGCTGACGGCGCTGATCGCTTCGACATAACCGCCGACTTTGAAAGCGATCTCAACTTGTTTTTCCGGGCGAATGCTTGCCGAATACCGACTGCCCTTTTGGGCGGCGTAGGTTTCGACTTCTTTGACTTTGACGGGTTTGACGGTTTGCTCTTTGGTCGCGGCTTTTTGACAGCCGAACGAGAAAACTAGTAATGCAGCGATGATTAATTTACGGTTTTTCATTTTTCTTCTCCTAAAACTTTTTCAAATTCGGCTTTTGCCGTCCAAAACGAAAGCAACGCGATCTGATATTTCGAGTTGGCGTCCGCGAGCGCACTCTGCACGCGCAAAACTTCTTTGTAAAGAACGCTTTGCTGTTCGTATTTATAAAGCGCGATCTGCACGTTGGCATGCGCGGTTTTCTGCGACATCTGCATGATCCGAAGCTGTTCGGCGGCTTCACGCAGCTTGCGAAAGGCGGCACCGACTTCGATCAAAACCAGATTTTCCGCTTCGTCCAGCGAATTTTCCGACTGCTCGACCGAGAGCCGCTTTTCGGCAAGCTCGCGTTTTTTTCTGCCCCAATCGAAAACTTCCCATTCGACCGAGACACCGACCGAAACGATGTTTTTCGGCAGTAAACTCGAATAACTGAACGGCGAAAGATAACTTGCCGTCAGAGCGACGTCGGGAATAAAATCTGTTTTTTTGATCTTTACATCGAGATTCGACTGTTTGATCTTCAGTTGTGCCTGACGGATTTCCGGGCGTTGTTCGAGCGCGCGTTTCTGCGCCGCCGCCAGATCGGTTTCGCACATTTTCAGAAACGAATCGGGCGGCGCGGTCTGAAAGTCGATCCGCACATCGCGTCCGAGCAGAAAATTCAGTTGTTCCTTTTGCGAAGCCGCCCGGTTTTTGAGCGTCATCACTTCATATTCAGCCTGCGAAACGCGCATTCCCGTTTCCATCTGTTCGGGGATCAGTGCCGCGCCCTGTTTGACAAACTGCTCGGTCACGCGATTGATCTCGCGGTTGAGCTTGACGACTTCTTCGGCATTTTTCAGCAAACTGCCGGTTTGCATTATCTGAAAATAAGCGGCTTTAACGTCGGCGACCGTCGTCTGGCGCTTTTGCCGCACCTGTTCCTGCGCCAATTCCTTATTTAAGTCATACTTTTTGAGGTTAAGATTGATGCCGTAAAGCTGTGAAAGCGGTTGCTGGACTTGCGCGTTGATGAGCGCCGTCGGCGACATCGATGAACGAATCTCGGTCTTTTTATCGGGAATCGGTCCGGTTGACGGGAAATTTCCGAATTGTCCTTCTTCAAACGTAAAGGTCATTCGCGTCAACGGTTGCGAAACGAGCGCCGAAACCTTAAAGGACGGCAACCGCCGCGTGCGGTAAGCCGCTTGCGCGAGCGTGATCTTTTCTGTTTCGATAACCGCGTTTTTGACCGCCGTATTTTGTTGCAATGCGTCGGCGATGGCTTGTTCGAGCGTCAGCGTTTCCTGCGCCTGCGCAGGAAACGCGCTCAAGCAAAACGCAAGCAGTAACAAACTTGAAATTTTTATTATTCTTAACATTCTTGTATCCTCTTAAACTTTTCCAGATAAAAAACTGATATGGCGAAGATACTGTTCGGCAAGGTGTAATGTGATGTCCCAAAAAGCACATTTAAAGGGTGTATTTTATTCTTTCGAGAAGTAATTGCGACCGCGCCGATAAAAGCCAGATGTCTCTAAACTGTTGAAATTAAATAAATTGTCCGACAATTCCCGATTACAAGGAACAAAGCCCGAAGACGTCAAAACCCGTTTGGTATTCGCGCTAAAAGATGTATCCGGTAGCGCGAGACCCAAACGGGTTTTCGTGTTATTTATGTTTTGATTTCAGCCCGGTTTCAAATCTTTTTCCGGGAGTCTTTAACAAACTGGCTGACGAGCTTCTCGACCGCCTTGTTGATTTTCTTATCGATATTTTTCAGTTCGATCGTTCCCGAAGCGCGTCCGCGCCAGACCATCTGTTTTGTCGCCGTGTCAATAATATCGACCGTCAATGTTCCTTCCGTGTACTGGTCAACGCGAATGTCGCGGCGACCGAACCAGCGCGGCGCACCATAGCCGTAATCACGCAGATCGAAGCGGCTTTTGGTCGTCACATAATAAGCCACCGCAAAATCCGGCGGCACGGCGTTTTCCGCCCGAAATCCGCTTGCCGCCAACTTTGACTCAAGCGTTTTCCTGATCCGCTCATCGTTGAGCGAATCCTGCGCCAACGGATCGTTGGCGCTTCGCTTTTGAATCGCAAAATTGAAGGTTTTAAATTTCGAAAGATCGAAAGATTTATCAAAATCCGTCTGCACCGATTGTGCCCGAAGCGCGATGGCAGACAAACACAACATTAAACTCAGAACACCGAAAACTCTAATTTTTCTCATAATTTCACTCCTTTTTTCTATTGTTTTTTATAAAATAATCGGACGCTTAAAGAGTGTCCGATCAAACCTTTTTTTATTTTCCGCGCATATAGGCGGACAGTTCGACGAGCTGTCCGCCACGTAAAATCTTCACGCTGTATTTTTCACCGGGTTGAAGTTTGCCGAGGGCGGTCTGGATCGTGGCAAGCCGGTTCCAATCTTCAACGACCGTGATTCCGGCGACTTCCAGAATGATGTCGCCGCCGACAATTAATTCTTCGCCGCCGACATTGGCGCGAACCGTTCCCGCGCGAAGCCGCAAATCCGAGGCGGGAGAATTTTCCGCCGCCCGCAAGACGAGTAAACCGGCGGATTGCGGAAGATTGAAAATCCTTGCCAGTTCGTCGCTTAGCAGATAAGAATCGATGCCGGTCCAGAATGATTTATTGTCGAAAAGCAATTTCCGCGCGACGTTTGACGTGACGGCAAAACCAAGCCCTTCAAAACCGCCCGAACGCGAAACGATCCGGCTGACAATGCCGCCCACTTCGCCCGCCATATTAAACATCGGTCCGCCGGAATTGCCCTGGTTGATCGCCGCGTCGGTTTGAAAAAGTTCGATCTTCGTCAAACCTCCGACCGCTTCATTCGAAGCGTGTTTGCCGCTGATGTGTCCGACGGTCAAACTATGGCTCAAACCGTAAGGCGCGCCGATAATAAAGATGTCGTCGCCGACTTCGATCTTGTCCGAATCTCCCAATTTGGCGGGCACGATGCCGGTCGGCACCGAATCCATTTGGAGCATCGCAACATCGGCAAGCGGATACGATGCGATGACGTGCGCCGCAACCAGCTTTCCGTCAATAAACTCGATCGAAACCGCATCCGCCGCCTGAACGACATGCGCCGCCGTCAAAACCTTACCGTCGCTCGAAATAATCACTCCCGAACCAAGCCCCGGCAAACTGACCAATCCGGTTTGCGCGACTTTCGGGATCTTCTTTTCGAGCGTGTTGATGACAACCACCGAAGGATTGCTTTTGTTAAACAAATCGCGCATTTGCTGGGCGTTGACCGATTGTCCGAAACACTGAATTATTCCAACTAAAAGAAACAAGTAAATTATTTTTTTCATCTTAAAATTCCCTATAAATCAAGATCACAAACCGCCGGCTTGCGCCGTTGACAGAAACTCTGCCCTTTTTCGGCTGAACTCTGAAAGCCGCGTTTAGAATAGGCGGCAGGCGAATGTGAAGTAATGTCCCGAAAGGCACATTTTGAATCGCTGATCGAAAATGCACCAAAAGGCACATCGCGTTGAAGCGCAGTCTTGACGGACTGGCGGCATCGTCAAAAATAAAAGCGACGCGACAAAAAATGCCGCGCCGCTTTTATTTTTGATTGACCTTTTCCCGTTATTTTTCGCGTGGCGAAAAAGCCTTTAGAAAACAAGGCAGTCTTCGTTGAACTGTTTGATCAACAACTTTGCCGCCTCTTTTACTTTTTCTTCGGCAATCTTCAAGTCAACCGCCTCGCCGCCGATTGCGCCCGAGGCAATCCCGCGCCAGACCAATTTCTTCGATTCGGCGTCGTAGAAATCAACAATCAGCGATCCTTGGATATAGTTTCTTTCTCTGCCGCGCTGATCGGTTTTGTCCTTTGTCGCAACGTGAAAAGAAATTAAAAAGTCAGACCGCGTTCCTTCTGACGGCGGATGATAGCCGTTGTTTTGAAGCTCTTCATCAAAAGCATCTTTTATTTTTTGCTCTGTCACGGTGTCGATCGCCAAAACGTCTCCGGCAATTCTTTCCTCGACCTTGAATTCGTATGTCTTCAGTCTCGACAAACCATAGTCTTTATCAAATATGCTGGTGACGGTTTGTCCAAACGCGAGACTGCCAAAAACCATCATCAAGCCGAAGATCAAAAACGCGCGAAATTTTCTCATAATTTTCCTCCTGTTCCAATTTACGGCTTTCGCGTATATTCAAAATTTTCCGTGACGATCGCCAGTTCCTGATCCGGATAATCGACGAGCGAACGGGCTAAATAGGTCGGACCGCTTGGCAAATCCCGAAACTCGGAAACGATTCGCAAAGGCTTGTTTTCAAAAGTTGTTTGAATCTCTATCTTTTGCTGTTGATGAGTCGCCGGATCAAACCAGATGGTCATCGAATCGCCCGGTTGTAAAACGTCTCTGCCCTGAATGCGAAGCAGCTTTTTCTGCGAAGTCATTTCGGACGTGATCGTCGCGTTTGTCATAAAACGCTGCATCTTTTCGGGCGGAAGCTTGCCGTAGGATTTGGCAAGCACGCTCAAAGCGTCAAGCATCTTGACAAATTCTTCTTTCTTTTTCTTGGCGATCAGACCGCGCAGTCCGCCGGTCGGAATTTCCGCTTTCGTCGCCGATAGCGGAGTTTGCTGCAAAGTTCCTTCAACGTCGTACCGCATTTGGTTCAATTGAATGCTTCGGGTTTCGCCGCCTTTCCGAATTTCCGTCCGCGATTTCCAACTGTAAGTGCGCAGTTTTGCTTCATTTTCCTGTTGCGCCTGCGCGAATTGTTTCGATGGCTGGGCAACCGCCGCAACGCCCGTCAATGACATAATTGCCAACATTAATCCGATTTTATAATTGCGTCCAAATTTATTTATTTTCATCATAATTCTCCTTTTCTTTTTAACTTTCGGGCAGCTTGAATTTACTGTCCTTAACCTTGTTGAAAGCCGTTTCAACCGACGTTTCGGTTTTGTTTTACGTTCAACGAAAAATTGTTTGTTGCAGATAGTTTTCCGGATTCATGGTTCTTATGCCTCGAACTCGCTGTCGGAATCAATAAGCTTAAGCCTGGTCAGAACAGCCACGACGAGCTGGATGAATCCGGCAAAAATAACAACTCCAAAAACTAATAAACACTCCATAACTCTCCTCAAAAAATTGAAATAAATATCGATAAACTGCTCTATCTCGCCCGGTTTGAAATTTTTCTCAAGGCACTGCCAGAATAAAAAAAATGAAGATGTAGCGGCATATCCCGAAAGACACATTTCAAGGGTGTATTTTTGAATTCGGAGGGTTAATTGGCGCCTTTTTTACAATTATTTGCCATTCCGGGCAGCTTGGGAGTAAACTGCAATTTAGTTCAATCAAAAATTTAATCGAACAATTCGGGGAAGAAGGAGATGAAACAATGTCCAACTTGTAACCGCATTTATTCGGATGAAACCTTAAGTTTTTGTCTGGAGGACGGAATTCCGCTTGTCGCGCATTATCAAAGTAGTCAATTTTTTGATTCTCAAGCCGGAACTATTCCGTTGCGGCAAATGTCCGATCATCAAAAACCGCAGCGGCGACCGGTGCCGGTTAATAATCAGAGACAAACCGGGCGAGCGGTCGTTTACGAAAAAGAAGCCGGGATCAGCCAGCCGCCACTCAAACAGAAGGAATGGGTCAGCCAAAGACTTTCGACCAAACTTTATCTTCCGCCGATGCGACAGACTTTGGTTAATCGTCCTCGGCTACTCGAACAATTAAATAAAGGTTTCCAAGGCAGATTGACGATCATCTCGGCGCCCGCCGGTTTTGGGAAGACTTCGCTCGTGACGGCGTG
>CADEFG010000052.1 GCA_902826505.1 uncultured Acidobacteriota bacterium | reverse complement strand
CCCTGATAAACCGTGCGGTTGACTTTGTCGGTTTCGCCCGCGCCGACGAATCGCGAAACTAAAATGTTTTTGCCGATGTCGATCGAGGAAATAAAGACGACCACGACGAGAAAAATCTGCCAGCTCACGCCCATCGCCGCGTTGCCTTTGTAGCCGATCAGATTGCCGACGAGCAGGTGATCGATCAAACCTTGCAGTCCGGCAAAAGCGTTCGTGAGCATCGTCGGCGCGGCGATTTTCCAAACCGCTTTCGGAAGCGATCCTTCGATGATCGAGCGATCGTATTTCGGTTTCTCAGCGCTTTTTTCAGCCCTCTGAATGTCTCCGGCAAGTTTTGCGGTTTTCGGGAAAGCCATAATTTTTGTAATTTGTAAACGAATATTTTAACGAATTACAACGGAAAAGTCTTAGATCACGGATTTTAATTTTTGTTACAAGCCTTCTTAAAAATAAATTAGTCGGACGAAAGCCGCTGCGTTTTCTTGGCGACATTGCCTCTTTGCGGGAGAAAAGAAGTTTCCCGCCAAGCCGCAAAGTCGCCAAGAAAACGGCAAAAGTGTTTTTGAGATAGCTACTAGATCGTTTCTCGTTCAATCGCCTGCGCCGCGATTTTTCCCAAGCTGTTGACGAAATGATTAAACGTCGCGAAACGTTGATCTTTCGTAAAACCCCGGGCGTAGCGAAAATAGATTTGCTGGGCGATAACGGCGAGTTTAAAGGTTCCGAAAACGTAATAAAAAAGAATATCCGAAACCTTTTTGCCCGATTTTTCCTCGTACATTTCGACGAGCTGCGAGCGCGAAATATTTTCCATCAAAACGCGCGGATTAAACGGCATCGCAAGCATCGCGTCGCCGTTTTCCTTCGACATCCAATAGCCGAGCGACGAACCCAAATCCATCAAAGGCTCGCCGATGGTCGTCATTTCCCAATCGAGAACCGCCGTAATTTCAGTTAAATTTTCGGGATTGAGCATCACGTTGTCGAATTTATAATCGTTGTGAATTAAGCTTGCGCCGTGCGATTCGGGAACGTTTGCGTTGATCCATTTGATCGCCGTTTCAAGCTCAAAATGTTCGTCGGTTTTCGAGTTGAAATAACGCTTCGTCCAGCCTTCGACCTGCCGCGCGACGTAGCCTTCGGGTTTTCCTTCGAGCCCGATCTTTTCATAATCGAGCGCGTGAAGCGCAGCCAGATTAGCGATAAAAGATTCACAGACTTTGCGTTGCAGTTCGGGCGAATTTTCCAAACTAGCGGGCGATTTCCCGCGAATTATCAAACCGTGGCGGCGCTCCATCAGATAAAACTCGGAACCGATCACCGTTTCATCATTGCAATAAACAAGCGGTTTCGGCGCGGGTTTGTAAATTGGCGAAAGTTTTGACAAAAAGTTAAATTCGCGCGCCATGTCGTGCGCGGTCTTGACCTGATTGCCGAACGGCGGGCGGCGCAAAACATATTCGTCCGCGCCGATCTTGATGCAATAGGTCAGATTCGAGCTTCCGCCGGGAAACTGCAAAATCTCGATTTCGTTTGCCTTGACACCGAGATTTTCGCGCAAAAAGGTTTGTAAATTCGCTTGGTTCAGTTCCTCGCCGCGGCGGATCGGTTTTGTGTCGTGGCTCATAGATTAGGTTGATTTTGGCGGTTTTGAAAGATTTTTTCAACTGCCAAAACGATCAAAAAGCCGGACAGGTACGCGATAAAATCGAGCCATTCAAATGTTCTTCCCAAAACGACGGAAATAAAACGGTTGTTTTCCAAATTCAAGCGCCGGACAAAATCAAAATATTGCAGGATTTCAACCGAGCAGGCAAAAAGCAAAACGCCGAACGCCAGTTTCCAGTCGGAAACTTTGAGAAAAATTTTAAAAAAACAATAAATCAAGATCACGACCAAACAATCGCCGACAAACGGGCGAATAAACGCGTCTTTGAAAAATAAGGCGATCAAAATTTCGGTCAGCAAAAGAATCACGAAAAAGGCGAGATATTTCGGGTTAAAAATAATCATTCAAGAATTTTTAAAAATTGACGGGCGTTTGGAAATTGAAAAAAACAAAGCGTTGCGAGCCGTGATCACGGCTCGCAACGCTTTGTTTTGATTTTTCGGATGCTTATCAAATAAATTATTTCTGCGACGAAGCCAGTTTCGGTTCATCCTTGAGCAGTTTTTTGATCATTTCTTCGAGATTCTCGCTTTCTTCCACACTGTTTCCGATGCCAATATAGCGGATTACGCCGTTGCGGTCTAAAAGCACGGTCGTCGGAATTTTGTTAATACCATATTTAATTGTATCTTCGAATGGTTCGGAAATAGCGATCGGGTAGGGAAGTTTGTGTTTTTCTTTAAATTCACCGAGAAATGAAAGCTCCTGCAAAGGCGTCATCCGTTTACCGCCCACAATGCCGTAATATTTCGTCACGCCGACGATCATAAAATCATTGCCGGCGTATTTTTTATGCCAGTCGCGAAGACGCGGGAATGTCGAAATACAAGGCAAACACCAGGTTGCCCAAAAATCCAGCAGAACGATTTTCCCGCGCAGATTTTCGAGTTTGACCGGTTCCTGCCCGAGCCATTCGATGATTTTCAGATCCGGCGCGGGTTCGGCAGTCGCGTAAGATTCGACCTTTTGCATCAATTTCTTTTCCGTAAAACCGCTTCCCTCGACAAAGGTCATGACTTTGCGGTAAAGATTGGCGGACGGCAGCGTGAACGAGCTTGCCCGCGCTTCGGCTAAAATGCTGAGCGCCTGTTCGCTCGCCTTGTTCTTCTTGTAGCTCAATGCCAGAACCTCGACGAGATTTATATAAACCTGTTCTTTGTCGCGTTTTTCCTGCGGCGTTTTGGCTTCAAAGGTTTTCAAAAGATCGAAAGCTTCCTGACCGTATTTGATGGCTTGTTCATATTGCCCGTCTTTGAAAAATCCGACCGCCAAAATATTTTCGAGCATCGGTTGCTGGGTTTTGAGAAACGGTTCGCCTTTCAGCCACGCCTGATAAAATTGTTCGGCTTCCGCCATTTGTTTGCGGCGGGTTGCGAGAATCGCGCCGTAACTGCGGGCGGACTGAATCATATCGCCCTTGATGTCGGGCGGAAATTCGGCGAGAAACTTTTTCATCGTTTCCAAGCCTTTGACATTTTCTTCGGCAGTCACATAAAGCAATCCCAAATAATAAAAATCGGTTTTGCTTAAACCGGAACGCGCCGCCGCTTCCGCCGCGTATTTTCCCGCCAGAGATTTTCTCTCCTGGATCAGTTCGTTTCTCGTATCGGGTGTTACTTTTTTGCCCTGACTGTATAATTCCTTGATCTTGACGTTGACATAACTTTCAATTTCTTGATTAAGTTCCAAAACGGATTTTGTTTCCGATTGAGCGTAAACATGAAAAACCGTCCCCGAAACACAAAAGAACGCCGAAAATAATAAAGCGTTCACAAACGTTTTTGAAAAATTCATACTTCCTCCTTAAATTAGCCGAAAACAATGCCGAAAGCGTTTTATGTTGACTTAAACCGTTTTGACAAAGAAACATCGACAATAAATTACGCCATCTATTGTCGATTTTTATAAATCATAACCCAACAGAAATTTGCCGTTCTGCCAGTAAAAGGTCTGCCCGTGTCCCTCACCGTCGTAGAGATAAATCCCGTCATTTTTGATCCGAAACGGTCGAGGCGAATCTGCCGATGAATCATTTAAATTAATTTCAGCACCTTTCAATGTCGTGCTAATACCCGCGATCCAGGCATTTTCACGATTTTGAGCCAGCAAATTAAAAGCCTTGAAGCTTTGCTTTGAAGCAAGCAGAACAAGCGCGTATTTGCGGTCGTCTTTGGTGATCAAAAGAGCGTAATCTTTTTGACCGTCGCCATTAAAATCGCCTGTTTCAAAGGCGCGGCGCGGTTTCGAGTCGATCACCCAGGATTCGCCGAGCGCCCAGCCCGGATAATTTTTTTTCAAATAATCACTGACCTTCGCGGGCATATTTTGCGCTTCGGCGACAAACGAAGCAGAAAAAATAACGGTTAAAATCAACAATGCTTTTTTCATGATTTCCGAACACCTCTAATTTGCTTTGAAATTATAGACGATCACGCCTTTTACTCTGACTCTTTTTCCATTGACGAAAACGGGCGGAAATTTTGCTTTTAGAGCGGCTTCTTCCGCCGCGAAGCGAAGCGCGTCGTCATCATGGTCGGCTTCGGCAAAATAAACCTCGCCGTCTTCGCCGATCTCGATTTTGACGATAACAGTTCCGCCCGCGCCCGTTTCTCCGGCTTCCGGCGGAAAGGGTGGTTTCGGCAAACTGAGCGCTTTTCCGTTTAAAACGCCGCCTTCGATGATCATTGAATCGGTCAGGGTCATCGTCAGCGTATAATTTACAGCCCGGTTTTCAATCGACTCGCCGCCGTAAATCCAAAGTTTCCAGATGTTTGTAAAATTGAAATACTGGTCGAGTTTTCGACAGTCCTCGCAGAAAGCCTCGCAGGCGTCTTCCGTTTCGGTTTGATTTGCCCAATCCATCGCGAAATAGACATCCGGATTGGCGGAATTCAGTTTGATCTGCCAGCGTTGATTCTCCTTGACCTTGACCAGATATTCGGCGCAGCGATTGGTCGCGCCGGTAATCGTCACGGTCTGCGAATTTGGCGGAAACACGACGGTTTTCGGTTCACAGTTCTTTTGCGAATACGCCGCGACGGTCATGGACGAAATAAAAATTGCGATCATCAATATTGTTTTTATCATAAATGATTTTTCCATTGTTTTTTCCTCGCTGAAATATTGGTATTTTTACGGAACGCAAACGCCGTCAATGCCGTCTGCCGCAGTCTCGATAAGAAGCATGTGTCCCCGGTCGCGGCAATGGCAGCGGGCACGCAAAATTCCGCCGTAGTGCGGACTTCCGAGGATTGCGCGGCGAATTCTTTCGATTTGTTCGGTCGTTGCCGAACCACCTGAAACAATCGCGTTTGCCGCGCCTAATGCGGGCAGCGTATGATCGCCCCACCGCGCGGTCGCGAGTCCCACGCGCCGCGAATAAATCGCTTGGGCAAGCCGGGCAGCGGTTTCATTGTCAACATACGAAAACGCCGAACAAGTCGCATCGAACGAAGCGTGCACGGCTTCGTGGATGATGACGCCCCGATTAAAGCGCCGACCGAAACCGCGGCGATGCGATAATGTATCGGTCGGCGTCCAATATCTGCCGCGCAGTCTGTCATCAGCCGAAGCGTCGTCATTCAAGTTGACCAAACTGATCCTTCCCGTGCGGATTAAATCCGCAACTCGCGTGAAAGTTGTCGAATTGACCGTAACGAGCGATGTCGTATCGGTCGAAAAGCTGAAGCTGATTCGACCCGCCGCTTCCGATGTTAAAATTCCGATTATTTCGTCTCTGTCCATACTTTTTACTCCTTTCAGATCAATTATTTTGAAATCTGCAAACTTTTCGAATTGCCGTTCAAATCGAAAATAAATTTCATAAAACTTTGTTTGATTTCCTTACTCGCGGCTGCCTCTGACGCTCCGCATCATTTCTCTTTCTACATCGGCAGAAGTTCTGAACAGCAAGGCGCCGACTTTCCACAAACCGACAAAAGTAAAACCGCCGAGTCCGAAACCGCCCAAACTAAATCCGAAACCGCCCTGCGAGTGGAAATATTCTTCTCGAAATGTAGCCGCCGAAATATATAACATTCCTGCTCCGAGAACTGCGGCGGCGCCGAGACTGGTCAACCTGCCGCCGCAATTATGCAGATTGGAAAGGCTGAACGGCTGATCGCAGGTGATCGGGGAAAATGACATTTGCCCGGTCGAAATATCCGGCGCACCCGCTCCGCCCATACTACCGCCGGCACCGATTCCGCCGCCGATAAAAAATACTTCTTCTCTGACTTCGGCGGTCGCGCTGCGAAACTCGAACATAAATCCGCCGCCGCCCAGACCAGCCGCGCCGCCGATCTGACAAACTCCTGTAAATTCCCAATCCGCTGCCGTTGTATGAAATCCCATAGTTTTCTCCTTTTTGTAAGTTTCCGTTTTCTTCTAAAGATAGCGGGAGCGATTAACAATTATGAAAATTATCTGCCGCGAATGATTTGGACGTTGACGACGAATTTTCCGGTGTTGTCCGAAGGCGCGTCGTCGTTGATCGTCAGATATAATGTGCCGCTTTGTGAAACTGTCACGCGGCGCGAATCGCCGTAACTCCATTTCTGCGCGGGTGATTCAAGAAATGGCAAAACTTGCGCGACCAAACCGTAGCGCGCGCGGCTGTTGAGCGGGTAATCGTCGCGGATTGCAAATCTTCTCGTGCCGAAGGCGCTGTGAATTCCCCAACCTGCACCGACATCAACTTTTCCGTAGGCGTTAAGAATTACCAAATCGCCGCGTTTAACGTCAATGCCCGTGTTTATCCAATTATTTCCGCTTCTGCCCGGAACGACGACCGTTCTTGAAAAATCGGGCGCCATTTCGTTTTCCGGAGATTCGTCGTCAAATTCGATTCCGTCAAATGTAATCGTATAATCCAAATTTGGGGAATTAAATGAGAATTGAAAGAGGATAATGCCTTTATTGCTTTTGACGGTAAACGACTTCTCGATTTCCTTTGTCCCGGATAAACCACCGACTAAAACATAACTCTTATCGCCCGCGCAGCAATAAGTTTCTCCGGTGCCGTCCGGTCCTCTATATCCCAGAAAATCCAAGGTCAGATTAACGCGCTGGGTCCATTTAAATTTGGCATTGAATGTGATAATGCTTCCTTGTTTCGCTTTCAGGGAATACCAGTAGGTTTTGTTTCCGCTGACTGAGCCGCTGAAAACCCTCGATTTGATCGATGTCGGGAAAGCTCTGTTGATCGACTGAGCCGCAACCGAAAAATTTACCGCACCGATCATCAAAAGCGTAAAAATCATTCCTAAAATTGTCTTTGTTTCTAATTTCAAAATATTCATTTTTTTTTCTCCTTTATTTTTTAATTATCTTTAGCCTCGACATCCGGGAAATACCAATCAAGCATAGTTGGGCGACTCGAAAGAATCTTTGTCTTTGCGTTAGAAAAATGTTAGATTTTTGTTAGAAACCCCTGTGAACAAAAAGGCTTATGAATTCGGCGAGTTTTTGCTTGACCTCACTGAGAAGCGTTTGTTTCGTAGTGGTCAAAGAGTATCCTTGCAGCCGAAAGTCTTTGATATGCTCGTCTTTTTCGTCGAAAAAAACGGCGAACTCGTCAGTCGTGACGAGCTGATGAAAGTCGTCTGGAAGGGAACTTTTGTCGAAGAAACGAATCTCCGGTTTTGTATTCACGCGTTGCGCAAAGCGCTCGGTAAAAAGCCGGACGGCGAGGAATATGTCGAAACATTGCCGAAACGCGGCTATCGCTTCAATGCGTAAATCCGTGAAAGAGAAGTTGAAAAACTTTCGGAAAACTTGATTTCGCCAGAAGTTTTACCGCCGAACGAAACGCCGGAAACAACTAAATCAGAGCAAATTGCGAAACGAAACCGGCTGATCGGTGTTTTTGTTCTGGCGGCGCTGGGGACGCTCGCTGCCGTGATCGGGTGGCAAATTTACAAACAAAAAAATCCGCCGGTTGCGGCGGATTTTGAAACGCTGGCGGTTTTGCCGTTTGAACCGGCTGGCGAAAATCAAAGCGATCTGCAGATCGGACTGGCGGACGCGATGATTACAAATTTAAGCAAGATCAAACAGTTAAAAGTTCTGCCGCTTGCTTTGGTCCGTCAATTGGCAGGGCAGAAATTTGACGTTTTAGCGGTCGGGAAAGAACTCAAAACGGATGCGGTTTTGTCGGGCACGTATCGTCTCGACAACGAAAACGTGCGCGTCACGGTCAATCTTTTGCGCGTTGCCGGCGGGCAGACGATCTGGACGGAAACTTTTTCGATGCCGGGGAAAAACGGTTTGGAAATCGAAAACAGCATCGCGCTGCGGACGGCGCGGCTGCTTTCGCTGAAAATTGCGGAAATCGAAGACGAAAAATCGCTCGTCAATCAAAAACATAACCCGGAAGCCGTCCAAAATTATCTGTCGGCGCGGAAAATCTGGCGCGCCGGCGAGCTTTTCCGGCGCAAGGAAATGATCGGACTTTTTGAAAAAACGATCGAACTCGAACCAAACTGGGCGTTGGCGTATGCGGGTTATGCCGAAATATTGCTGACTTCCGACCAGCTTCTCGTCGAATGGGAAAAAGCCGCGCAGATCGCCAAAAAAGCGATCGAACTCGACCCGGCTCTGTCGCAACCGCACGCGGTTTTGGGAGAAATTTACCGCTGGCGCGATTGGAACTGGGAAAAGGCGGAAACCGAATTCCGACAATCAATTACGCTTAATCCGAACGACGCGCTCAGCTATTTCAAATTTTCACAGCTTTTAAGACTTCAACGCCGGTTTGCCGAAGCCGAGGAACAATTGAACAAAGCGGTCGAGATCGAACCTTTTTCACCACTTTATCACGCGTCGTTTTGCGAGCTTTACACGTTTGACCGGAAATTCGACAAAGCGCTTGCCGCCTGCAATTATGTTAGACAAATCGAACCGGATTTTTGGTGGACACCAAAATTGCTTCACTGGCTCTATATTCAAAGAAAAATGTATGCCGAACTTGACGCGCTGCTCCTGAGCAAATTGTCGCCCACCGAAAAAGCCAATGATCCGCTGGCAAAAGCGCTGGCGCAAAACGATTTGCGTCCATATTTTCAACATTGGATCGATGAAGCTTCGCGAAGCGGACGCGAAAATCTTGTCCCGAAAGCGATGTATTACGTGCAGCTCGGCGAAAAGGAAAAAGCCCTCGAAAATCTGGAAAAGGCTCTGGCGGTGCGCGACGCAACTCTGCCGTCGGTCAATGCCGATTCGATGTTTGATTCGATCCGCAATGATAAAAGATTTGCCGCGATCATGTCGAAAACCGGACTGCTCAAATAATTGTGATATTTTGATGATTATGAATTTTAACTATTCCGAAAAAACACGAGAACTGCAAAAACGTCTGAGCGCGTTTATGGACGCGCATATTTATCCGAACGAAACGGCTTACGCGCGAGAAATAAATTCGGGCGATCGCTGGACGCCGCTCGAATTAATTGAAGATTTGAAAGAAAAAGCAAAGACGGAAGGACTTTGGAATTTGTTTTTGCCCGAAGTTTCGGGGCTCACGAATCTCGAATACGCGCCGCTGGCCGAAATCATGGGCAAGGTTTTCTGGTCGTCGGAAGTCTTTAATTGTTCCGCGCCCGATACGGGAAATATGGAAGTTCTCGAACGCTACGGAAACACGGAACAAAAAGACGCGTGGCTCAAACCGCTGCTCGACGGCGAAATTCGTTCGTGTTTTTCGATGACCGAACCGGAAGTTGCATCAAGCGACGCGACGAATATTTGCGCTTCGATTAGAAAAGACGGCGACGAATATGTTTTGAACGGTCGCAAATGGTGGTCAACCGGCGCGGGCGATGCGCGCTGCAAGCTCTCGATCTTTATGGGCAAAACCGACGAATCGGCACCGAAACATCTCCAGCAATCGATGATTCTCGTGCCGATGGACGCCGACGGCGTAAAAGTTGAAAGAAATCTGCTCGTCTTCGGTTTTGACGACGCCCCGAACGGTCATTCGGAAATTTCTTTTACAAATGTTCGCGTTCCGGAGTCGAATCTTCTTTTAGGCGAAGGACGCGGTTTCGAGATCGCGCAAGGGCGGCTCGGTCCGGGCAGAGTTCATCATTGTATGCGGCTGATCGGCGTCGCCGAACGCGCGTTGGAATTAATGAAAAATCGCGCCAAAGCACGCGTTGCATTCGGCAAATCTTTGTCCGAGCAAGGCGTCATTCGCCAATGGATCGCCGAAGCCCGGAACGAGATCGAGCAAGCGCGTCTGCTGGTTCTAAAAACGGCGTGGATGATGGACGAAGTCGGCAACAAGGTGGCGCGAAAGGAAATCGCGATGATCAAAGCGGTCGTGCCGCCGATGGCTTTAAAGATCATCGACCGCGCGATTCAGGCGCACGGCGGCGCCGGCGTGTGCGAAGATTTTCCGCTCGCCAATTTTTGGATCGTCGCCCGCATGCTGCGGATCGCCGACGGTCCCGACGAGGTTCACCTTGAATCCATCGCCAAAATGGAATTAAAATAAAGGAAAATGAATATTCGCTCTGTAAACTTAAACGACGCGGCGCAGATTGCCGAGATTTATAATTTTTACGTCAAAAATTCGCATCAGACTTTTGAAACCGAACCTTTAAGCGCCGAAGATATGCGAAAGCGGATTGCCGACATCAGCGGCGATTATCCGTATCTCGTCGCGGAAGAAAACGGTGAGATTTACGGCTACGCGCACGCCTCGCGCTTTAAAATGCGGCAAGCCTACGCGTTTTCGGCGGAAGTTTCGATCTATGTCAAAGCCGAGGCAAAGCAAAAGGGCATCGGCACACAGCTTTACGACAAACTTTTTGCCGAACTCAAGGAAACCGATATTCACGCGATCATCGCCGGAATCTCGCTGCCGAACGACGCGAGCGTCAAATTTCATCAAAAATTAGGCTTTTCAAAAGTCGCGCATTTCCGCGAAGTCGGCTACAAGCTCGGGCGCTGGGTCGATGTCGGCTATTGGGAATTGATCAATACCTTCTAAATCAACGGATAATTGAAAACGGACAATGGACAATTTTTAATACTTTTAATTGTCCATTGTCCGTTTTCAGTTGTCCATTAACTCAGACAAAATCCATTAAAATATACCTCTAACCTTATTATTGTTCAATAATTTAACGCCTTGAAACTTTTTTGTCACAAACCACGTTTCCGAGGTGTTCCCGCAATAGAAAGCAAAAGTTGCCAATATTAAAAATTCCATTTTGTGCAAAGCCGGTTGACGGTGAACAAGCGCTTTCCTTTTTTGCCTGAAACCGTTCTTTGAGTTTATCCAAACGATTATTCGTTTGCAGTTTGGGAGAATAATCATGCAAAAAATATACATAATTTTCGTAGTCATAACTTTGTCATTTACCACCCACGCGCAGATGAAAACGCGGAATTTGCAGATAATTGCCGATGAGCCGACCGATTCTTCGGCGGCGGAACCAAAAAACGATTCGACAAAAACGCCGAATTTTGTCGAATTGAATAAACTCGGGGTTCAAAAAGCACTGGTTGAAAAAGATTACCGGCAGGCGGTCGATTTTTTTTCAAAAGCCGTCGAAATTGAGCCGGGTTGTTTTGGCTGTCGCTTTAACCTCGGGCGTTCATTTCTGGAGGTTGAAAGATACGACGACGCGATCAAGGTTTTTAATGAATTGATCTTGTCGAGTCCAAATCATTCGGATCTGCATGCCAGCCTCGGCGAAACCTATAACAAAACAGTACTTTACGACGAAAGTCTGCCGTATTTTCGGCAGGCGCTAAAGCTAAATCCGAAAGATTGGATCACACTTTCCAATTACGGAATTTCGCTCAGCCGTTTGGAGAAATTCGACGAGGCTTTGCAGAGTTTCGACAAGGCGATCAAGCTCCAGCCGGATTTTGCCGAAGCCTACAGCAATCGCGGCTATGCGCTTTTTTTGCTTGGTCGCTACAAAGATGCGCTCGGAAGTCTGAAGAAAGCCGAAGCGCTGAATCCGAATTTGGCGCAGGTGCATAATAATCTCGGCGCGGTGCTAGATCATTTCGGGAAAAAAGAAGAAGCCCGCCGGCATTATCTGGAAGCCGTTCGTTTGAAACCCGATTACAGCGAAGGACTTTGCAATTTGGCGATGAGTTATTTGGAGAGCGGCAATCGCGACGCCGCTTACCAGCAGCTTAAAACGCTCGAAAAGGTCAATTTTAAATTAGCGGAACATCTGCGAAATGTGATCTGGAGCAAATTTGTCATTGATGCTTCGCAGGTCAAATCGAAGGATTAGATCGGATAAAATCTCTTTTGTTTGTTCGGCGAAACGGTTTGAAATCTTCGCCGAACAAATATTCGTTTGCGTGTTTTGTTCGAAAAAGCTTTGTTGATAAGATTATTTCGAACAAATGAACAAGCCGAAAATTCACTTCGCACACGCCAACGGTTTTCCCGCCAAAACTTACAACAAACTTTTCGCTTTGCTCGAAGCCGATTTTGAGATCGGATTTCTGGAACGCCACGGTCATAATCCGAAATTTCCCGTCTCGGATAATTGGAAATTCTTGCGCGACGAGCTTCGCGAAGAAATCGACCGGCGCTATCGGGAAAAGATCATCGGTGTCGGGCATAGTCTGGGCGGCATTTTGCATTTTCTTGTCGCGGTCGAGCGTCCCGAACTTTATCAACGGATCATTTTGCTCGATGCGCCGATCATCAGCCGTTTCAGCAGTCATAGTTTGCGTGTTTTGAAATTGACGCGCCTGATCGATCGCTACTCGCCGTCGCAAATAACTAAGGGGCGCCGTAATTTATGGACTTCCAAACAGGAAGCCTTTGAACATTTTAAGCGCAAGCCGAAATTCGGGGCGTTTGACGAGGACGTTCTGCGCGATTATATCGAATACGGCACCGCCCGCACCGAACACGGCTATGAGCTTTTTTTTAAGCCTTCGATCGAAGCGAAAATTTACCGCACGATTCCGCACCATCTGCCGGCATTTCGCGGAAAATTAAAAATTCCGACCGATTATATCGGCGGAACCGCTTCGCGCGAAGGCGAACTGGCGCGCCTTTCTTTTATGAAAAAACATTTTCAGATCGATTTTCACCAAATCCAGGGCTCACATCTTTTTCCTTTTGAAAAACCCGAATTAACCGCAGAAATGATAAAAACGTTAGCTAAACCCTGAAAAATCAGCGTTTAGCAATATACTGACCGGTCTTTAGACAGTCATTTTGACCGATTATTAAATCAATCTGAAAAAAAAAGTGTCAAATAGTGTTAAACATCGTAAATAATTGTTGACAAATTTTTGCAACTCTTGTAGTTTTAATAAGTGACGACGCATAAGCCGTCGTTCCTATCGCCACCTGAAAGCAAAAAAGAAAACATTGCGGCAACAGTTTTAGTTCTTCGAAACTCGTTGACACATATCAAGGATGAAAAACGAAACAGGTATCTCGGCTCTGCAAATCAGTTTAGACCTATCCAAAAACAACCCGTCTTTGCTGTCAATCCTGAGAGGTGGCAAAAATATCTACTAAGATGCCGAAAACCTGAATCGTTTGGGTTATCACCAAGAATAAAAATTTCATAAAAAAGATAGATTGGCGCGTGAAGCGTGTAAGGAGTAGAAAAGAATGCTATTCGGTAAAAAGAAAGGTATTGCCGGCTTAGATGTCGGTTCAAGCTCGATCAAAGTGGTTGAGCTCGAAGGTAAATTAAACAATTTGAATCTGGTCGGATTGGGCTACGAAAATTTGCCCGACGACACGATCGTCGACGGTCAGATCATGGAAATGAACGCCGTTTCCGAAGTGATTCAAAATGTTTGCAGAGACCATCAAATCAGCGCCAATCAAGTCGTCACAGGCGTCAGCGGACATTCGGTGATCGTTAAAAATATTGTTCTGCCCCCGATGAGCCGCGACGAATTGGAAGAATCAATCGACTGGCACGCCGAAGAACATATTCCGTATGATCTGTCGGATGTCAGTCTTGATTATCACGTCACGAATCAAACCAACGACGCGACCCAGGTTTTGATCGCCGCCTGCAAACGCGAAAGAATCGACAGTTTGAAACAAGCCATCCAAATGGCGGGAAAACAGCCCGTGATTATCGATATCGACACATTTGCTTTGCAGAATTGTTACGAGATCAATTATCAACCGGATGTTTCGCAAGTCGTCGCACTGCTCAATATCGGTGCTTCGACAATGAACGTCAACATCGTGCAGGGCGTCAATTCGGTTTTCACGCGCGACATCACGGTCGGCGGAAGTCAATTCACCGATATTCTCCAAAGAAATTTGGGACTGAGCTTCCAACAAGCCGAAGCCGTTAAACGCGGTGTGGTTGATCCGGCAAGCCAGATGGATGAAAAAGCGATCGAG
>CADEFG010000051.1 GCA_902826505.1 uncultured Acidobacteriota bacterium | reverse complement strand
AGGGTACAGCAATTTTCGAGACTGCCCGATTCAACCACTCTCGCACCTCTCCGCACGAGCAATTTATTATTCTAATGTTCCGGGGCGAAAAAATTCAAGTCGCGTAATCAATAAAAGTATCGGATTTTGAATTTCGACGTTTGTTTCGGAAAAAATTCTGCATCAATTCTCGGCATTCGGCGGCTAAAACGCCCGCCGAAATTTCGATCTGGTGATTCAAGAGCGGGCTGTCGCAGATTCTGAAAACGGTTTCGACCGCCCCGAATCTTTCGTCCGCCGCGCCGTAAACCAATCGTTTGACGCGGGCATTGACGAGCGCTCCGGCGCACATCGCGCAGGGTTCGATCGTCGTGTAAAGAGTTGTCCCGAGCAAACGATAATTGCCGATTTTTGCGGCGGCTTCGCGCAAAACCAATATTTCGGCGTGCGCGGTCGGGTCGTTGTCGGTGATCGTCCGGTTTCCGCCGATCGCTAAAATTGCGCCTCGTTCGTCAATCAAACACGCGCCGATCGGAACTTCGTCCAATTTTTCGGCATCGAGCGCGGCTTTGATCGCTTCGCGCATCCAAAATTCGTCGCCTTCGATCATCAGAATGAATTTTAGCCGACCGAAAGTACAAATTGAAAATCGAGGGTTTCGATAATTTTTCCATTCAGCATTAAAAGGCGAAAAATTCTTGCATCGGGCAAGCGAAAGTGATTAAATCTAAATTGGCAGTAAAACCGTTCACATTTTATTTATAAATTCCAAAAAACGCGCTATGAAAGACGATGTTCGGTTTGATAATTTTTCAACCGACGAAGATATACACATCAGCAGGATTCCGCCCTCTTTCAAATCACTTGCCGACGAGGTTCGGGCACGCAGCCAGAAGCCTAAAACAACCCCGATCACGATTGCCCAAAAACTCTCGCCATCGGAGTTTAATACGGCGATGGTGCATTTTTATCGCGGCGAGGTGCAGCGCTCGAATGTGTGGCGCGGACGGCTCGACGCGACGACCAATTGGGCGGTGATCACGGCGGGCGCGACGCTTTCGTTTGTTTTCAGCTCGCCCGACAATCCGCATTTTGCGATTCCGATCAATTCGATCCTGGTCACGATCTTTCTTTTTATGGAAGCGCGCCGGTACCGTTATTACGAAGTTTGGGCAAGCCGCGTGCGGGTTTTGGAAACCGGCTATTTTGCGCCGATGCTCTCGCACCGGACGATTCCGCCGGACAAGGAATGGGCGGATCATATTTCGGCGGATCTGATCAATCCGCATTTTACGATCAGCATCTGGGAAGCCCTCGGCAGACGCCTCAGAAGCAATTATCTGTGGATTTTTATTCTTTTGGCGTTGAGCTGGACGCTCAAAGTTTATATTCACCCGTCGCCGATTATCGCCGGCGGTTCCTCGATCACGCCGACCGATATTTTTCTGCAGCGCGCCGCCGTCGGTCTCGCACCGGGCTGGCTCGTCGTACTGGTCGGTTTTCTTTTTAATGCGGCGATATTTTTTATTGCTTTCGGGACTTTGAAATTAAGAGATTCGGCGAGCGAAGTTTTGCCGCTCGAAGATTTTGAATGGCATCCCTTAAAACAGGTTTCCGATTGGGCGGAAACAAATCTAAAAAAGCGCAACACCATTCGCCGCGCCAAAAAAGCCCGCCAGCGAGTCCGTTCGATCCACAAAACCGAAAGTTAAAAAGGGCAAAAGGTTAAAAGGCTGAAAGGGAAAAAGTTTGTTGGTTTGATGTCCAAAAACTTTTTCCCTTTTCTACTTTTTCCCTTTTAACCTTTTTTTTGCTATTTTTTTTCTAACAATAAATTTATCAGATCAAGGAGAGCAATATTTTATGCCGATTGAATTAGACGACCGAGGAAGAGCGTTGGAGAACGAGTATTTTCGCCGCAAGGAACAGGAACTGCTCGCCAAAATGAAAGCGAAAATCCAGTCCGACGAAACGAAAAGTCTGGAATTGCAATGCCCGAAATGCGACGGAACTTTGCACGCGACCGAATTTGAGAACATAAAAATCGATGTTTGCGACAAATGTCACGGCGTTTGGCTCGACGCGGGCGAACTCGCGCAGGTGACGCATAAGGAACACGGTTGGTTTGCCAAGATTTTCGGTTAAAGTCGGAGAAAATAAAATGAATTATTGGCGATCTTTTGTTTATTCGATTTTGTTTTTGGCGCTTTCTTTTTCGGTTTTTGCCCAGTCGCCGGAAACGAAACAGCTTGAAAATAAAACTGCGGTTCAGACATCGCTGACGGCGCAGGATTTTAAACTGAGCAGCAAATTGATGGCGCGCGAGATGCCTTACCGCGTGATCTTGCCGAAGAATTACGAAGCAAACAAAGCAGAAAAATTTCCCGTAATTTTTCTGCTTCACGGCTTGTTGGGACGTTTCGATAATTGGGCTGACAAAACAAAGCTAAAAGATTACGCGGCGAATTATAATTACATCATCGTGATGCCCGAAGGCAATAACGGCTGGTATACCGACAGCGCGACCGTCCCGAACGACAAATACGAAAGCTATATCGTCCGGGAATTGATTCCCGAAATTGACAAAAATTATCGAACCTACGGCGACCGCAAACATCGGGCGATTGCCGGACTTTCGATGGGCGGTTATGGTTCTTTGAAGTTTGGTTTAAAAAATCCCGAACTGTTTTCGCTCGTCGGAAGCTTCAGCGGCGCACTCGGCGCGGCGGGTTGGACGGCAAAGATTTTGGAAGCGACCGGCGCCAAAGGCGTGATGCCCGATTCGATCAAAGCCGCTTACGGCGCCGACGACAGCCCGACGCGGGCGGAAAATGATATTTTCAAAATGGTTCGTGAAATAACGCCCGAAAAAGCGAAAACTTTGCCGTTTATGTATGTTGACTGCGGGACCGAAGATTTTTTGATTACTTTTAACAGGGAATTCGGTAATCTGCTTTTTGAAAAGAAAATACCGCACGAGTTTCGTGTGCTTCCGGGCGTTCACGATTGGAAGTTTTGGGATTCTTCGGTCAGGGAGTTTTTTGAAGTTTCGGAAAGATTTATCAAGTAATTTAAGATTATGGTAAGGAAAATATTTTTGATCGGGCTGTTGATTTTGGTTGGTTTGAGCTTTTCGGTTTTCGCGCAGAAAACGATTGTCAATAACGCGAAAGCCAAAACGATGCTCCTCGGCAGACACAAACTTTCGTTGCAATGGGTGAGCTGGGATTATTTCGGGGCGGCAACCGTCACGAATAAAGGCGGCGTTTTGACCCTCAAGGGCGAACAAAAACAGCGCGGCGGAACCGATTTTGTCAAAATTAATGGCACAATTACCGAAATCAACGCCAAAGATTTTAAATTTGACGGCACGATCTCGACGCAGGTCAGTCACATCAACGGCGGCGAACCTTGTGAACGAACCGGCGAAATGACCTTCAAGATCACCGGCACAAGAAAATACTGGCGGCTCGCGGAAATGAACAATCCATGCGAAGCCGTCACCGATTACGTCGATATTTTCTTTCGATAACGAAGGTGAAAAAGTGAAAAAGTGAAAAGGTGAAAAAGTGTAGATACTGATTCGTTAATGAACTTTTTCGCCTTTTCACTTTTTCACGCTTAACCTTTTATATATGTTGAATTTTGCCATTGAAACCGCGCGCGAAGCCGGTCAAATCTTGCTCGAAAAGTTCGGGCGAAAGCTAACCGTTTCCAAAAAAGGCGACATCAATCTCGTCACGGAAGCCGATCTGGCTTCGGAAAAACTGATTATCGAACGAATCAAAAGTCATTACCCGAAACACGCGATCTTAGCCGAAGAATCGGGCGATGCCGTTTTGCTCGACGGCGTCAACACCTGGAAATGGATCATTGACCCGCTCGACGGAACGACGAATTTTGCGCATGGTTACCCGTGTTTTTGCGTTACCATCGCGCTTGAACACGACGGTGAAATCGTCGTCGGCGTCACTTTTGACCCGACGCGAGGCGAGCTTTTTGCCGCCGAAAAGGGAAAAGGCGCGACCCTGAACGGCAAACCGATTCGCGTTTCCGACACCGAATCTTTGAGTGAATCGCTGATCGTCACGGGATTTCCGTACGATTTTAAACAAAAGGAAAATTTTGCGCGGCATCTGACCGATTTTCTGCTCAATTCGCGCGGCGTGCGGCGCGATGGTTCGGCGGCGATCGATATGGCGTATGTCGCCTGCGGACGGTTCGACGGATTTTGGGAAGAAGGCTTAAATCCGTGGGACGTTGCCGCCGGTTATCTTTTAATCGAAGAAGCAGGCGGACAAGTGACCTATTACAACGGCGAAAAATACAACATCTATGCGCCGCCGATCTGCGGTTCAAACGGTCTTATTCACCGCCAAATGCTCGAAGTATTAAAGTGAAAAATGTAAAAAAGTTAAAAAGTGGAAAAGGGAAAAAGTTTGATTCTACGAACGGAATCAAACTTTCTCCCTTTTAACCTTTTGCCCTTTTCACTTTTTATGGAACGTAAGCCGAAGGAATCGATAAATCGCCGGTTTGCCCGAAGTTTGAAGTTCCGACCGTCGCGTTCGAGCTTCGCAGCCAAAACCAATCGTGCGAGGCGGCGCGGAAAATGCCGACATCGGTTTTGCCGTCGCCGTCGTAATCGCCGAGCATCGGTACATCGCCCGGCAAACCCCACGAAACGTATAGGGCGGACGAATCGGAACTTTTCAAAATATAAAAATCAGGCAAGTTCGGATCGGTCGTCCCGCGAAAAACGCACGGGTCGGTTTTGCCGTCGCCGTCGAAATCAGCCGCGCACGGTCGGTCGGTCGCGATCCCGAACGGAAAAGCGACATAACTTGCGGTCGCGCTCATAAAAAGATGCCAGACGCCGTCCTGCGGGCGAAAAACTGCCAGATCGCCCATTCCGTCGCCGTCAAAATCGCCAAGCAGCGGTTTGTCGCCGTTTTGACCGAACCCTTGCGCGAAAAATTGATTGCCCAAGCTTCGCAATTGATACCAAACGCCGTCCGACGGTCGCCAAACGGCGATGTCGGCGCGTCCGTCGCCGTCGAAATCGTTCGGGACGGGCAGATCGCCGCTCAAACCGAATTGCGTCGTCGTGACCGAACCCGTCGCGCTGTTGAGAATCCACCAAACACCATCGCGGAAAACCGCGAGGTCGGTTTTGTTGTCGCCGTCAAAATCGGCGGGCGCGATTTTATCGGTGGAAATTCCCCAGTTTGTCGAAAAAATCGCGCCATTCGATGTTAAAGTCGCATTCCAGGTTCCGTTGGACGGACGGAACGACGAAACTTCGCTGCGCCCGTCGCCGTCGAAATCGAATGGGGCGCGATTGACGCGCGTGATGACGACATCATTGCCGTCGCCGCCTTGATAGGTGATGCGGAAAGCCGTGTTCAATGTTCCGCCGAAAATTGCGCCTTCCGGGGCGTTGAGAAATGTGCCGTTGATCGCCTCCGCGCCGTCGTTTTTCAAAATCGTGAACGAATCGCCGATCGCCGGACGAAACCCGCTCCATGGAATCGGCGCGAGCCGCGCGTTGCTTAAATTAACCGTTCCCGTGACGTTTAATTGGTCGTGTCCGTTTGTTCCGGGCAAAGTGCCGCCGATTTTGACCGCGTAATTTCCGTTGGCGGTAAAAGTCAGATTTCCGGTATTTAAAATCCCCGTCGGTGAGGTCAGCGTGCCCGCGCTGATTGCGCCTTGCACGACATTGACCGTGCCGACCGTTCCCGTTCCGCCGAATCCGCTGATGCCGAGCGTTCCCGTCGTAATATTCGGATTATTGACCGTCACCGCACTGCCCGGAATATTCGCGTCAACGACAAAGATCCCGTTGTTGACGGTAATCGCGCCATTGAATGCGCTTGCTGCGGCGATCAAAGCCGCGCCCGCGCCGTTTTTGATGATTGCGCCCGCACCTGAAACGACGCCGATTCCCACACTTCCCGCGCATTCGAGCGTCAAACCCGCGCCGCCGGTAGAAAGAAGTCCGATCGTTGTCAGCGAAAACTGATCGATCGTGAAAGTTTGACCGCCGTTTGTGATTATTCCGGCAGTGATCGTCGGGTTTCCGCTGGTCACGGTCAAACTATTCGCAATTCGCAGAGGATTACCGCTGATCGTGTAGGTTCCGTCGATCGAAATCGAGTTGAAATTGGTAAAAAGCAGAAAGTTGTTGTTTGTCGTTAACTGCGCGGCGGTCGCGGGAAAAACGAGATCGTCATTGGCAACCGGCGCGACGTCGCCCGTCCAATTCGCGGCGGTTTGCCAATTTGCGTCAGCGCCGCCGCCGTCCCAGGTTCTGACGGCTGAAAAAACATTCGTCAAACTGCCGAGAAAAAGTAGCGCGAAAAACAAGATTTTTTTCATTTTGAAACCTGTATCAAGAAAAGATATTAATAAATTGCGTGTCTGAATTTAGCACAAAGAGTTCGGTAAAACAATAGTTTTCAGCTTTGCCCAAAAACGTCAACAAGTGCGGGAATCGGGAATCGTCAATCGTCAATCGTCAGGCAAAATGTCCGGTTCACTTCAAGATTTAAAGTTTTATTCGATTTCCGATTTCCGATTTTCGATTCCCGAACGCACCACGCCAACTTTTTGTGCAAAACAATAGTTTTCGATAGTTGCCTTTAACCTTAATTTTGCTTGTGCTAATCTAAAACATCATTATCTTTAGAAAAGAATTTACAATAATTTATGTCTTGGTTTCGAAGAAACAAACCAAAAATCGAAGAACAAACTGACGACGAAGAACAAAAGGTCAAAACCGAAGGGATTTTTGTTAAATGTCCCGAATGCGAAAACGCGCTTTATAAACGCGAACTGGTTGAATCACTGCACGTTTGCACGCATTGCGCCCATCATTTTCGACTTGGCGCCCGCGAACGGCTCGACACGCTGTTTGACGACGGCAGATACGAAAAACTTGACGAGGAAGTGACCTCGGGTGATCCGCTCGATTTTGTCGATTCAAAACCCTACAAAGACCGCATAGAAGCCGCGAAAAAATCATCCGGCTTGCCCGAAGCGATCGTTTCGGGCAAAGGTCTGGTCGGCGGACATCTGACTTACGCGGGCGCGATGGATATGTCGTTTATCGGCGGTTCGATGGGTTCGGCGGTCGGCGAAAAGATCACGCGGCTCGTCGAAAGGGCGTTTGAAACACGCGGCGCGGTCATCATCTATTCGGCTTCGGGCGGCGCGCGAATGCAGGAAGGAACTTACAGTTTGATGCAGATGGCGAAGATCTCGGCGGCGCTCGCGCGGCTGCACGATGCGCATTTGCCGTTTATTTCCGTCCTGACCGACCCGACGACCGGCGGCGTGACGGCGAGTTTTGCGATGCTCGGCGATATTATCGTTGCCGAACCGAAAGCCTTGATCGGTTTTGCCGGACCGCGCGTGATCGAACAAACCATCCGTCAAAAACTTCCGAAAGGTTTTCAGCGCAGCGAATTTCTGCTCGAACACGGGATGGTCGATATGGTCGTTGACCGCCGCGAAATGCGCGAAACGCTGATCCGACTGCTCGATTTTATGATGAATCCGGCGGTTAAAAGTTAAAGTTTATGTTGAAAGAAGTTTTGCTGAATATTTACGAACGTGATTTGCAAAAATTCAAGGAGGAGATCAATCTCTATGAAAACGATGTCGATTTATGGAAAACCGGCGGGCAGATCACAAATTCCGGCGGCAATCTGTGTTTGCATTTGATCGGCAATCTGAAACATTTTTTTGGTGCAAATCTTGGCAAGACCGGTTTTGTCCGCGACCGCGACGCCGAATTTTCAACTAAAGTCGGTTCGCGTGCCGAGCTTTTGACGGAAATTGATCTAGCCGTCGGAATCGTCACCGAAACTCTGAAAAATTTAACGGACGAAGATTTCAAAGCCGATTACCCGGAAAAATATCACGGGGAAAGCGTGACAACCGGATGGATGCTGGCGCATCTTTTGACGCATCTCGATTATCATCGCGGACAAATAAATTATCACCGCCGTTTTTTTCGCAACGATTAAATGTGAATTTTGAAGAATCCAAAAATTATCTCTACGGCTTAGGCAACGAAGTTTTGGCGATGAAGCTCGGGCTGGAGAATATCGGCAAACTGCTCAAGGCGCTCGGTAATCCCGAAAACAATTATTTAAAAGTACAAGTCGCCGGGACGAACGGGAAAGGCTCGACCTGCGCTTTTCTCGAAGCGATTTGCGTTTCGGCGGGAATCAATGTCGGTTTGACGACCTCGCCGCATCTGGTTTCGATCACCGAACGGGTCAGGATCAACGGTCGGGAAATTTCGGAAGCGGATTTTGCGCACTTTGCGACGATCGTTCGAAAAACTTCCGAAGAATTGGTCGAAAAAGGCGAACTCGAAAACGTGCCGACGTTTTTCGAACAGGTGACGGCGATCGCGCTCACGGCTTTTGCTCACGAAAAAGTCGAAATCGCCATTCTTGAAACAGGACTCGGCGGACGCTTTGACGCGACGACCGCTGTCAACGCGGAAATCGTCGCGATCACTCCGGTCGATTACGATCACCAAAAAATTCTCGGCGAAACTTTGACCCAAATCGCCTCGGAAAAAGCGGCGATCATCCGCGAAGATACAAAAGTAATTCTAGCGCCGCAGAAAAATGAAGCCGCCCGCGTGATTTTAGGAATCTGCCGCGAGGTCGGCGTTGAGCCGAGCATTGTTTCGGACGATTTCCAAATAAAAATACATAATCTTGAAAAAAATCTGCCGGTTGTCGCCGTTAATTTTTCGACCGAAAATGATGTCTATCACGACATTGTTTTGGGTTTGGCGGGCAAACATCAAATCACGAACGCGATGGTTGCCGTCAGTTTGGCGGAAACTTTGCGCGATTTCGGGTTTGAAATCGAAAAGCAGCAGATCTGGATCGGTTTGGAAAATGCGCGTCACGCCGGACGACTGGAATTTGACGGGAAATATCTTTTCGACGGCGCGCACAACGCTTCGGGCGCCAAGGCTCTGCGAGAATTTCTCGATGAATTTATAAACTCGCCGATCATCATGATTTTCGGCGCGATGCGCGATAAAAATTTGGCGGAGATTGCCGCGCTACTGTTCCCGAAAGCCGCCAAACTGATCCTGACCGCGCCCGATAACCCGCGCTCGGTCAAGGCTGACGAGTTTTGGCGGTTATTGCCCGAAAATTTTCCGCCGGAAAATGTTTTTTATACCGAAACCGCTGCTGACGCGTTAAAAATTGCCGACCGAATTTCTACGGAAAATGATTTGATCTGCGTGACCGGCTCGCTTTACCTGATCGGCGAGGTCAAAGAATTGCGGCGCGAAAATCAATCCCAGGTTTTGACCGATTGAATGACGAGCGCCTTGATTTCGACCAGTTCGGAATCGAAGATCAAATCTTCATAACGCGGATTTGCCGAACGCAGGATGATTTTATTCTCGAACTGAAAAAAGAATTTGACGACCAGACCCAGACAGGGAAGCTGGGCGACGACCAATTTACCGTTTTTGACCTCGGATCTTTCGATCTTTGTCTGGCAAACGAGCGTGTCGCCGTCGTTGATCCCCAAATCGCGTAAGCTGTCGCCGCAGACCGAAACCGTCACCAATCCATCGGTTTTTTGACTCTGCGGAACCGTCACGCCGCGTTTGCCGCGCGGAATAAATTCGATGATCTTGCCCGCGCCGACTTGCCCGTAATCGTTCAGATTGATGGTTTTTGTGCGTTTCCAATCGGTTAAAATCACGCCGCTTTTTCCTCCTTGTTGGTCTTTTCAAAAACGTTCTGTTCGTTAACATTCGGCTGCATCGCCAAAATTATGCCCTGAACTTTTTCGGTTATCGCCGATCCTTCGGTAATTTCACTTCGGACGATCTCACGGATCTTGTTTTCGAGCATTTCTTCAAAACTTTGGCTTGCCCGAGAAACTATTTGATTGCCGTTTTCGCCGGTCAAAATCCAATCGATCGAAGTATTTGCCAGATTGGCAATTTTTATCAAAACATTTGTCGGGAAATCGCGTCGTTTCGCCGTCCAATTATGGAGCGACGAATAATTTTCGCCGATAATTTGCGCGACTTCCTTTAAATCTTTGGCGCCGAAAGCCTGGATCAGGCGCGAACCGATCGAATGTTCTTCTTTAATTGCCATATTGAAAACTAATCTTGACAAAATTGCCAGAATGACTATTATAGAGTGTAGCAAATAAATAAAATTTTGAAAACATAAAAATTTTAGCCTGTCGGGTCAAGGGAAAGCAAGATGCCGGAAAACAAACATTTTTAACCGGCATATTTTTCCAAAATATGTAAATTTTTTACGCGGTTAGAATTGGGATGGAGTTCAAAAAATAATTTTTGCCAGGGAAAAAACGGAAGACGATTTTCTTTTGCTTCGGCAAAGAAAATTTAGAGGTATCAACAAACGCTTGCCGCAAAACCGGCAAGCTACGGAAGGAGAAGAAATGAGATTAAAAATTGCATATATTTTTGTCGGTTTTTTTGTAATATTTGGTGTTACCGACCAAATTTGCACAAAGCTAAATTCTGCCGGTCAAAATAACGAAAAGATTTACGTGATTGACAATTGTTTCCCGCCCAACTTTTCGGAAACGATTGGCGGCGAACGGATTCAATTTGTTATTCGGGAGACTTCAAACGAAAAATTGATTTTCAAAAAAGGCAGCGGAATGACGGTTTTCGGCAGGGACGATCTATTGCTTGAAATTGCGAAAAGAAACGAATTACGGGCAAATGATTCGATCTTCCATCAAAGCGAAAAAGAAATTCAAACCGTCTCGGTAAATTCGGTATAATTTTGCAACCAAAATTGTTCTGAAAATAATTTGAATAAACTTTGGGGCAAGTAAACAGCTAAAATTGTTTGCTTGCCTCAACCGTTTGAGATGTAGTTTATTCTTGCCAAACCGCGGATATTTGTCTTGACAGAAAAAAAACGTTAGTCAAACCACAAATCCGGGCGGGAAGCGAAAAAAAATCGTTAAGATTGCCGAAAGAAATTGATCGGTTCGATAATTATTGATTCAAAGCGCAAAAAGTCGGTTTATCCGCGGACGGTTTCGGTCAGATAAAATCGTTGTCAATAAATTCAAAGACGCTCAATTTTGATCTTACGGCTTGAGTGTTTTTGAATTTTTGCGTTTAATGATTGTGAAATCTTTAAACAAAAATTTAAAAAATATGTATAAATTAGTTTTGATCAGACACGGCGAGAGCGAATGGAACAAGGAAAATCGTTTTACGGGTTGGAAAGACGTCGATCTTTCGGAAAAAGGCAAGGAAGAAGCGCACGCGGCGGGCAAATTGCTGAAAGAACAAGGCTTTACGTTTGACGAAGCTTATACGTCGGTTTTGAAACGCGCGATTCGCACGCTTTGGATCATTCTTGACGAGATGGATCTGATGTGGATTCCCGAAACAAAATCGTGGCTTTTGAACGAACGGCATTATGGTGCGCTGCAAGGTTTGAACAAAGCCGAAACCGCCGCGCAATACGGCGAAGAACAGGTTCTGATCTGGCGCCGGAGCTATGATATTCTGCCGACGCTTTTGGAAGAATCCGACGAACGGTGGCTCGGGCGCGATCCGCGCTATTTATCGGTCAAACCCGAAATGTTTCCGAAAGCCGAGGCTTTGAAGGAAACGGTCGAACGCGTTGTGCCTTTTTACCAAAACGAGATCGCGCCGAAAATAAAGGCTGGAAAACGTCTGATCGTCGCCGCGCACGGCAACAGCCTGCGTGCTTTGGTCAAATATCTCGACACGATTTCGGACGAAGAAATCGTCAGCCGCAATATTCCGACCGGCATTCCGCTGGTTTATGAGCTCGACGAAAACCTGACGCCGACCAAAAGCTATTATCTCGGCGACGCCGACGCCGTCAAAGCGGCGCAGGAAGCGGTTGCCAATCAGGGCAAAGCAAAATAAGGCAAAAGTAAAAGTAAAGGGCGGAATTTTCTTACAATCGACTGAGAAAATACCGGCTTGCTTAATTCTTTTTGTTCTGCAATTTGTGCAGTTCGGTCATTTTGTTGAGATATTCTTCGATCGGTTCCAAACCGACCGCCGCGCGGTTTTTGTTGACGTTTTCGGCATCTTTCAAGTTTTTGGGAATCGCCTTTCCGGCTTGATCGTAAGTGACCTGCGTTCCGTAAATTTGCGGTTTGCCCGAGTTGAGATTGACGCGGTCGGTCAAAAACGCGAAGTTTCGGGCATCGAACTGTTTTTTCCTGACAAACTTTTTCGCTTTTTTGAGATAGGATTTCTGAAATTCAAGATCGGAATCCGAATGTTGAACCATCGTAAAAAAATTTCTTGCGGCTTCTTCGCCGACCAGTTCAAAAGCCGGAAAACCGTGTTTTCGGATAATTTGTTTCAAGATCGGAATATGCGCTTTGAATGTCTCGGTTTGCAATTTAAAAAGCCCGTCCATTTTTTCTTTGTTCGCGCCGTTTTGAAAGGCGGCGACAAGCGAGTTTTGCACCCTTTGATCGATTTCAAAAAGGCGGGTTATTTCTGCCGCCAGTTCGACATTTTTCGGCGTCTGCGCCGCGCCGATCGTTCCGCTTAACAACAAAATACCGAGCCAAAATAACAGTTTATTTCTGATCATCGGCAAACATCATAACCGATCGATTCGGCTCCTGATTGTATGAATCGGACAGCTCTGAAAAAAATTGCCAGACGATCCGGTCATTGGCTTCGAGTGAGATCTTACTCAGAAAATCGCGCGGCGCAAGGTTGGTGATTTTTTTGAATTCTTTGATGAAATGCGGCTGGTCATAATAACCGGCTGCGTGCCCGACCTCGGTCAGATTCCGGTTTCTTAAATTTTTGAGGCTCAAATCGAGCGCGTTTCGAAAGCGCAGAAGTTGCCGGTATTGCGTCGGATTGACGCCGAGATGATTCTTGAACAAACGGAAAAACTGTTTCGGAGAAATATTCAAATCGGCGGAAATCTGTTTTTCAGCCGGTTGGTTTTCGCTGTTTTGAAACTGCGCGATGATCGTTTCGAGATTTTTCAATTGTTTGTTGGTGACAAAGCGCGCCGCCAAATTTTCTTCAAATTCGTCAAGCGCCGCCGCGCCTTTCATTATTTTCCCGACAATCGGGATAAATTCAGCAAAATAATTTGTTCTCAAAATAGTTTGGCTTAATGATTTGCCCAAGTTTTCCTTGATAAAAAAATTGATCCCGAGCGGTTTGAAAACCACCGAAAATTCCACGATATTCGGTTCAAAGGTTATTTCCAAAGGTTTTAGGAAATTTCCGACGAGCGCCGTCTGAACCGAATCCCCGGGCGAAAAATGCACCTTGATTTGATCGGGAAATTCATCGAATGAAGCGTTTTTGAAAAACCCGAGCGGACAATTGCCGGACGGAAAAGCCATATAAGTGGTGTCTTTCGCGTCGCCGACGGTTGAGAGCAAATAATAAAAATCGAGATATTTTCGCAAAAACTCGTTTCTGACCCCGAAATGTTCGATTTTCATAAAAATTTTCGATCTTTGAAAAGTTGCGCGGAAACCATTAAACTTTCAGACAGCCGATAAACAAAAATTATAGGATAATTTCAGGATGTGCAACAGCATCAAAAAAGGCGGTTTGCCCCCAAATCTAAAGGAGAAAAAATGAATTTTATAAAATCAGGATTGGCGGGGTTGATTTGCATTTTGTTGTTGGCGGGTTTGGCATCCGCGCAAACGACCAAAAAGAAAAAAACGACGGTAAAAAAAACAACGCCGACGGCGAGCGTTTCCGACACGGAAATTGCGGGCGGTCTGAAGGAAGCCCTAGCAAAAGGCGTCAGATTTGCGATCGACAATTTGGGCAGGGAAAACGGTTTTTTGAACGATGTCCGCGTCAAAATCCCGCTGCCGAAATCTTTGCAAAAACTTGAAAAAGGTTTGCGCGTTGCCGGACAAGGCAAATATGTCGACGATTTTGTCGCGTCGATGAATCACGCGGCGGAAAAAGCCGTGCCGGTCGCGATCGATGTTTTTGTTGACGCGATCAAACAGATGACCTTCG
>CADEFG010000050.1:8086-14140 GCA_902826505.1 uncultured Acidobacteriota bacterium | reverse complement strand
CGAAGAATATAAACAACCACCGATCGCCGTCAAACTTTCCGCCAAAGATCTGAAACGCTTCGAAGGCGAATACCGAGCGCCGAACGGTGAAAAACTAAAAATCTGGAGTAACGGAGTTTATCTCGAGATCGGCGCGGAAGGACAGGAAATAATCAACGCGATTGCCGGTTATGAAAACGAAACCGCGAAAAAATACGCCGCGGCAAATGATTTGACCAAATTTATTCTCGAGAGTCTCGCGAAAGGCGCTCAAGAAACGATCAAATCCCGCATTGCGAAAGCGGAGTATGATTTTTACATTCCTTTTCTAATTCAGCAATTCGAAGAATTTCAGAAGACTTTGGGTGCCGTAAACGAGATCAAAGTGCAGGGCACGACCTCGTTTCCGTGGGATCAGGATAATTATCGAACAAATGTCATTTTGCGTTTTGAAAAAGGCTCGACGGATCTGTTTCTCGGTTACCGGAACGGAAAATTGAGCGATGTGACGACCGAAACGGGTCGCCCGTTTCCGCTCATTATGCCGTTTGCTGCCAACTCGAAATCGCAGTTCGCGACCTTTGAATTTCTTCGATCGAAACTGACGCAGTTTAGTTTTAGAGGCAAAAACCTGATTGTCAAAACTAAAACCGGCGCATTGACGGCGCATTTAATTTCAAATGCAAAATAATTTTGCATTCAATTGTTTAAGCAAGCGTAAATTACAAAAGTAAAGAGTTTTTCGCGCTTTAGGAATTCGAACTTCGATCCTTGGCGGGTTGCCGGCATTCACTCAAATTAGGCGGTCAGCGTCGGCTTATTACCGCGACGAGATTGGGAGAGCGCAGCCGAAAAAGCCAAAAACGAAATGGTAGAGAAAAATGAAGAGAAAAAACGCCTTTAAATTATTGGTTTGGATATTTTTTTCGGTATTTTGTTTGGAAGCCGAGGCGCAAAGTGTTCGGCAAAATTCAAAGGCGCAATATCGCATAAAAATCACCGAAGAAAGACCGAAATTTATTTTCGTCGAAGCCCAAATCCCGGTTTCCGAAGGACATCTTTTTATGAACCGATTCGGCGCGGATAATTTCCCGAATGGTTGGGCAACATTTGTGCAAAATCTTGAAATTAAGGACGAAAAAGATCAACGGCTGGCAATTGCCGCCGAACCAAACGCTTCGTGGCAAATTGCCGGTAAATATTCAGGATTGGTCAAACTTTCGTATCAAATCGATCTTTCTTTTGTTTATCAAAATTGGTCGGCGGGTAACGAACAAGCCGGAAGATTTCAGGATAATTCTTTGTTTCTGGTCGCGAGACCTTTATTTATCGTTTCCGCGATCGATGACAAAAGGCAGATTACATTTGATTTGCCGGGCTCGTGGAAAGTTACGACGCCCTGGCAAAAAGCCGCCGGCGATAAATTTGTTTTCAACGCCGAGAATCAGACCGATTTGCTTTCAAACACAATCGTTCTCGGGCAGTTTGCCGAATATAAACTTAAAAAAGGCGCGCTCGATTTTACATTGGCGCTGCCCGGTAAAATGAATGAATCGGCGCAGATCATCGTTCCGGCGCTCGAAAAAGTTCTCGGTGCCTATGCAAAACTTTTCGATAAAACGCCGCCGACCAATTATCTGATGACCTTTTTTTATGATGTCCAGGACGACGGCGAAGCCTATTCGCGGAGCGCCGCTTTTACGGCGCGGAACAAGGTAACGCGCAACGGTTTGATCATTTGGGGAAATTTTCTCGCGCACGAATTTTTTCATTTTTGGAACGGGCAGCAAATGCGCGGCGAACCGCGCGAAACCAGAGAATGGTTTAACGAGGGCTTGAGCGAATATTTTGCGAATCTGACTTTATTCAGAGCAGGTTTGATCGGTGAAGATCTGTTTCTCAAAAAGATGGAGAAACACCTCGCGCTTTATCTCTATTTCAAAGCCGCCGCGCCTTTTCAGGGAACGTCGATCAAACAAGCCGGAACAAGAAAAAGCTTTAATCGTCCGGGCGTTTATAACGGCGGCTGGACGATTGCTTTTTGTCTTGATCTACTGATTCGGGAAAAGACGAACGGGCGGCGGAATTTGGCTGATTTTATGCGGTTGATGTATGAAAAATTCGGACTCCCGGGAAAGCCGTATAGTTATCAGGATATTGTCCGAACGGCAAGCGAAATTGCCGGAACGGAGGTCGCCGATTTCTTTCAACGATTTGTTGAAGGAACTGAGGTTTTACCGGTTGCGGATTACCTGGAAAAACTCGGTTTGGAAGCATATGACAAAGGTTACGCGGGTGAAGTTTATATTTTCAAAAAACGATCGGTCAACGATTCCGAAAGAAAATTATGGAGCGCCTTGACCGGCAAAGTCCGGCGCTTTCGATAATCCGAGCCATTTTCTTTTTTAACTTGAAACCGACAGGTTTTTTCAGATTTTAGGTGATTTTGTCGGCTCTTTGCCGAAAGTTTTGACGCTCGGAATAGAAAAAGCGGAAAAAGATCGCGAAATGGTCAACAGGAAGGAGAATTTAGTAGTGAATGTTTTCAAATTAAAAAAGATTTACGCTTTCTGCATTTTACTTTCGCTGGTAATTGCTTGTCGCGGACAAAGTGAGAGAATTTCTTCAAAGACGGAAATATTTGCAAAAATCGAGAAAATCGCGACCGAAGGAATTAAAACTCACAATTTTCCGGGCATTGCGATCGGCATTGTTTTAGACGGCAAGATTATTTATGCCAAAGGTTTCGGCTATGCCGACAGAAAAAACAAAAAACTTACCGGTGCCGATACCGTCTATCAGCTCGGTTCGGTGACAAAAACTTTTACGGGTAATTTACTGGCGCAGTTGATTGCGGAAAAGAAATTGTCTTTTGATGATTCGCTCTCAAAATATTTTCCCAGGACAGTAAAGTTTCCAACCGATAAAAACGGCAAAGTTATTACCGTCAAAGAAATTGCGACGCATTCGGCGGAATTTCCGCGTTATCCCGATAATTTAGTGCGAACTGACGGCGAACCGATTCAGGGGTTTTCAAAGCAACAACTTTATCAAGGTATCGAACTCGTCAGAATAAATACTCCCGCCGGAGTGCGCTATTCATATTCAAATTTCGGTTACGGTGTTTTAGGCACGGCATTGGAAAATCTAACCGGTAAAACTTTGAGCGAGCTTTTCAGCCGCCGCATTTTCGAGCCGCTCAAAATGAATAACAGCAATCTTGTTTTAACCGAAAAGCTAAAAACATATCTGGCAGTTCCGTATCGGGACGACGATCCGGATCAGCAGACGCAGCCTTGGGAAATGGGCGCATTGTCGGGTGCGGGAAACATTTTTAGTTCGGTCAACGATATGTGTTTGTTTATGAATGAAATGCTCAAAGATACGGAAGTAAATCGGATTCAGCAAAAAGAATATCTGAAAATTAATGAAACTTGGTCGTATGGTTTGGGAAATTTTGTGATTGCTTCAAAAGCACGAAACACAAAAGTTATTCACCACGGCGGAGATATTGACGGCTACGCTTCGTATCTGATTTTATATCCCGAATACAGGGGCGGTTTGATTATTTTAACCAATTCCGGTATGGGACGGCAATTTGGAGAAATAGCCGAAGGAATTGACGAAATAGCGTTTAATGAATTATTTAAAAACGATCAAAATTTGCAAAAATAAAAGTTTTCCGTGCTTTAAGAATTCAAATTTCGATTTTTGAAAGATTTCTGGCATTCTTTCAAATTATGCGAGCCGCCGTTTATGAAGAGTTTCAGAAACCGTTAAGAATTCAAAATGTTGCCGATCCGGTGCCGACCAAAAACGGCGTCGTGTTGCGCGTCGAGGCGTGCGGAATCTGCCGGAGCGATTGGCACGGCTGGATGGGCAACGACCGGGACATCAAACTTCCGCACGTTCCCGGACACGAGCTTGCCGGCGTCATCGAAGAAACCGGCAGCGATGTCCGGCATTGGAAAAAAGGCGCGCGCGTGACCGTGCCGTTTGTTTGCGGCTGCGGAAAATGCCGGCAATGCGCGGCGGGCAACGAGCAGGTTTGCGATTTTCAGTTTCAGCCGGGTTTTACCGGCTGGGGCGCGTTCGCCGAATTCGTCGCGATCGATTATGCCGACACGAATCTCGTCAAGCTTCCGGACGACATCGATTTCGTGACGGCTTCGAGCCTCGGCTGCCGTTTTACGACCTCGTTTCGCGCCGTCAAAGCGCAGGGCAGAGTCGTGCCGGGCGAATGGGTCGCCGTGCACGGCTGCGGCGGTGTCGGACTTTCGGCGCTGATGATTGCCGCCGCCTTTGGCGCTCGGGTGGTCGCGATCGATATTGACGACGAAAAACTCGCCTTCGCCGCATTGATCGGCGCGGCGGCGATTGTTAACGCGAAAACTTCGGCAAATATCATCGAAGAAATCAAGGAAATCACCGGCGGCGGCGCACACGTTTCGATCGACGCGCTCGGCAGTTCGGAAACCTGTTTTAATTCGATCAGTTGTTTGCAAAAACGCGGGCGGCACGTCCAAATCGGCATTATGGAATCCGCTCATCACCAAACCCTCGTCCCGATGGATTTGATTATCGGCAGAGAACTCGAGATTTTGGGCAGTCACGGAATGCAAGCCGCGCGATTTGCCGAGCTGTTCGAAATGATCGCGGCAGGCAAACTAGCGCCCGCAAAACTGATCGGCAAAACCATCTCGCTCGAAGAATCTTTGGAAGAACTCACGCAAATGAACAACTTTCGCGGCGTCGGTCTGACAGTCATTGATAAATTTCAAGTTTGAAACATTTGCCTGTAAAATGAAATCCAATTAACTTAAAGGCAATATGTTTGAAGAACCGAAATTATCAAATAGTCAAAAGACCCAGTATTTGGGCAAATGAATCTATTGGCGATTTGTATTCGGCTGAAAAGAATTTGAAAGAATTGAGAAGCTCGATCGGATTATAAATGTCTTTTCGTTTTCGTTCCGTAGGAACTTTTGTCAATAGCCCAACGATTCATCGTTTGGACTAATGCCAACAAACATTTGAGTCCCGTAAGGGACGAAAGAATCTTAATCAAAAATGTCCCATTCATTTATCAGTCAACTGCTGCATTGTGTTTTCAGTACCAAAGAACGCCGTCCGATGATTACCCCCGAATTGCCGCCGCGTCTTTTTCAATATATCGGTGGAAATGCGCGTGAAAACAAAATAAAACTTCTCGCGGCGGGCGGCGTTGACGACCACGTTCATTTGCTGATTTCGATGCCTTCGACAATAAACATTTCAAAAGCGATGCAGTTAATCAAAGGCGGCTCGTCGAAATGGATTCACGAAACATTTCCCGGGCACCGCCTGTTTGAATGGCAGGAAGGTTACGGCGCGTTTTCAATCGGTATCAGCGATATGGATAGAACGGTCAAATATATTAACGATCAGGCGGAACATCACGGAAAGATGGATTTTAAGACGGAATTTCTGATATTTTTGAAAAAACACGGCATCGAATACGACGAACGATATATTTTCGATTGAAATATTCTTTCGTCCCTTGCCGGACTTCATTTTGTTCAACTTGTCCCCAGCGATAAATCGTTGGGCTATTAACGATTGTCCCTTCGGGACGGTAGATGCCGGTTGTTGATTTTCGTTGCGGCAAAGTCTTTTTCACTTTAGGCATATTGTATTTTCCACGGCGGATTCATTTTTTCACAAATAATTTTAACAATGCGCGGGTTTCCGCCGCGGTTTTTACCGTGAAAATTGCTGCTGAAAGGTGGAAAACCACGTTTAATGTGGGAAAAACGCCAATCCACTGGTGGAAACCCGCATTAAGACTGTGGAAACCCACGTTTACGGCGTGAAAATCTGCGTTTAGTATATGAAAAATCACGTTTTCAGACGGGAAAACGCCGGTTCGAATACGAAAATCCTTGTTGAGTCGCCGCTAATCGGCATTTAGTCGTCGCTAATCTGCTTTTTCCCACTGTCAATCGCGGTTTTTACTCCCGCAGATGCCAAACATCGCCGAAAAAACGATGCGCGGCGAAATTTTACGAACGAATAGATAAGGAGATTTTTTATGAA
>CADEFG010000050.1:1896-8076 GCA_902826505.1 uncultured Acidobacteriota bacterium | reverse complement strand
TTCGGTTTGGCGAAGGCTTCGGGATTTGCGGGCAAACGACAGGCGCAGGAGCTTTATGAAAACCGCCGCGCTGAACTCGTTGATCTGCTCGAAAAATTCGTGCTTGCCGCCGCGATCGTTGACGACGACATCGAGGGCACGGCAGCGAAGTTCAAAAATCCGTATCCGCGCGGCGATCAGAAAATAATCGCCCGCGCCGATTCGTTTTACAACGATTCGGCAGCGATCAAAGATGAACTGATTGCCGCCGGGTTGGAGGCGGGCGATCGTGCCGCGCTCTTGACGTTGCGCGATGCCTTTCAGCAAGCCGCCGCCGCGCACGATTCGGCGGAAGAACGCCACGCCGAAGCCTCGGGCGGAATGGCGGATTCGTTTCGCAAGGCGATGAATCTATCGAGCCGCCGCGACAAACGGGTGCGGATGAAATACCGCCACAACCCTGCCAAACTTGCCGCGTGGACGACCGCTTCGCATCTTGACCGCGCCGCGAAACGCGAGAAAACGAAGGTCGAAACGCCCGCGCCGTAAGGCTTGATCTATTAAAACGATTGCCCGCGAAAGAGCGCGAAAAGACGCGAATTGATTGTTTTATGATTTTCATTCGCACTAATGCGTGCCCTTTGGCGGGCAAGTTTATAAAAAGTTCCGCACCGTAAAATGTTCTTGCCACTAGACAAATCAACGTCTGAAACTCCACAATTTCTTAGCAGCAAGTTTTAATTCGTGAAAAATCTTTAAAAAAGGAATTGATATGAACTTTGGTTTTATCATTGATAACCGGAAATGTATCGGTTGTCACGCCTGCACGGTCGCCTGCAAGGCGGAACACGAAGTGCCGATCGGGGTTAACCGAACCTGGGTCAAATATATCGAAAAAGGTGATTTTCCCGATACGCGAAGGCTTTTTTCGGTGATGCGCTGTAATCATTGCGCCGATGCGCCGTGTGTCGAGATCTGTCCGGTGACCGCGCTTTACACGCGCGCGGACGGCATCGTCGATTTCGATAACCGGCGCTGTATCGGCTGCAAGGCGTGCACGCAGGCGTGCCCGTACGACGCGCTTTATATGCACCCGGACGAACATACGGCGGCGAAATGCAATTACTGCACGCACCGCACCGACATCGGTTTGGAACCTGCGTGCGTCAACGTCTGTCCCGAACACGCGATCATTTCGGGCGAAATGCAAAATTCCCAGAAGGAAAATTTCCGCCTTTTGGGCGGGCAAAACGTTTCTGTTTGGAAAACGGAAAAAAGGACGAAACCGAAACTTTTTTATATCCGCGGCGACAAAGTTTCGCTGAATCCAAAGGAAACCAATTCCGATACCGATTATATGTGGTCGAGCCAATCAAGCGGCGTCGGGCATTTCGCCAAATTCGCCGAAGAGCGCATCCATCGCTCGCCCTTGAAGGAGGAAGTCAAAAAACAAGCGTTTGTCCAGATCGAACCGCGAAAAAAAGCGCGGAGAGTTTACGATGCGCCCGCGAAAGGCGTTCTCTGGGGCTGGGAAGTTTCGGCTTATATTCTGACCAAAGCGATCGCCGCCGGGGCGTTTCTGATTCCGGTGACGGGCGGATATTTTATGGAAATCCCCGAAATGGTCAAAAGATTCGGGGCTATCATCGCGTTTATCTTTCTCGCGGTGACGGGCGTTCTGCTGATTATGGATCTGGGTCGCCCGGATCGGTTTTTGAATGTTCTGCTGCGCCCGCAATGGAAATCGTGGCTGACGCGCGGCGCGTATATCATCACGGCTTACGGCGCGGCTTTGACGCTCTGGCTGAGCGCTTCGCTGGCGGGTTTTGAAGGCGTTTTGAAATATATCGAGCCGTTCGGCATTGTGTTTGCGCTGCTTTCGGCGGTTTACACGGCGTTTCTTTTCGCGCAGGCAAAAGGACGCGATTTCTGGCAATCGCCGATGCTCGGTCTGCATATGATCCTTCACGCGCTGATGGCGGGCTTGGCGGTTTTTCAGATCGCCTCGCTGATTATCAAGGTCAACGTCGGTTTGACGATGGTTTTAAACTTTCTGACGATCGCCGCGCTCACGTTTCACCTGATCACGCTCGCGATCGAGCTGACGACGACGCACACGACCGACGACGCGCAGACGACCGTCAAAAGTATCACGCGCGGCGAATTCAGCCGTGCCTTTTGGTTCGGGATGATTCTCGCGGGTAATATTTTGCCTGTCCTACTACTTTTAGCTGAGAAATACCTGGCACTTTTTACCGGCAAAGACTGGGTTTTTGCGCTCTCGGGAATCCTTATCTTGAGCGGGCTTTGGTTCGCCGAAGACATCTGGGTCAAGGCTCCTCAACGAATCACTTTAAGCTGATTTGCTAAAAATCAGAAAATCTACGGGGCAGAAATTTTGTTTAGAAACAGGCGAAAACAAAGTTTCTGCCCGTTTTTCCGGCGTCATGATTCACCCGCGAAAGACACGACCGACATCAGACAAATGTTCCAGTTAAATAGTTTAATTCTCCGATGTGTCTTAAGCAGATCAATTCTACACTTCGTTAAACACTAAACAATCTAAAACTAGAAGGAGCCGCGCCGCTTTTTGTGTTTTATATATAAACACTCATTAAAAGTAAGCAAAACCAGCAGATAACAATGAAAATTAAATATAACTTCGCAACCTCAAAACAGGCATTCAAATTTTTTGTTATACCCGTGATCGTACTTACAGTATTTTCTTCGGTTTTTTTACTGAATTCGACCGCCGCGTTGGTTAATAACGCGGTGCAGTTCGATGGAACCAACGATTATGTAACATTTGGCGACCCTGCCGCCTTGAAATTAGGCACTTTCACGATCGAGACCTGGTTTATTCGGCAGGGAACCGGAATTGTCACGACGACCGGAACAGGCGGTGTGACCAATGCCATTCCGTTGGTTGCCAAAGGAAGAGGCGAAGCCGAAGCGAGCAACGTCGATATGAATTATTTCCTCGGCATTGATTCGACGACGAATGTCATCGTCGCGGACTTTGAAGAAGGCGCGAGCGGTACGAGTCCCGGTTTGAATCATCCTATTTTGGGACGCACGACTATTTGCAACGGAGTTTGGTATCATGCCGCCGCGACTTATGACGGCTCAAAGTGGCAGTTGTTTTTGAATGGCGAGCTGGAACGCGAACTGGTCGTCAATCAGCCGCCGCGGGCGGACAGCATTCAGCGCGCCTCGATCGGCAGTGCGCTGACTTCGACCGGAACGGCAGCCGGATTTTTTAACGGCACGTTGGACGAGGTTCGAATCTGGAATTTTGCGCGCACCGCTCAGCAGATCAAAAACAGTCTCGGCATCGAAATCATCTCCGACACCGGACTCGTCGGTCGCTGGGGGCTCAACGAAGGAAGCAACACGACGATCAGCGACAGTTCGGGAAGCGGCATCACCGGAACTTTGACCAACGGTCCGACGTGGGTCACGGGAACGCCGTTTACATTGACCGCCAACGGTTTGGATCTCGGCGGAAATACCTATGTCACGTTCGGGGCAGCGCCCGGACTTGGCGCGTCCAACTTTACTTTGGAAGCGTGGGTTAAACGCGAAGGCGTGGGCGTCGGGACGAGCACCGGCAGCGGCGGGATTCCGAATGCCGTTCCGCTTATTACAAAAGGACGTGCCGAAGCCGACGGAAGTAATTTGGATATGAATTATTTTTTCGGAGTTGATGCGACCACGAACGTTTTGGTCGCCGATTTCGAGGATACGGCGACCGGCGGAAATCATCCGATTTCGGGAAGTACGCCGCTTGCGCTGAATACCTGGTATCACGTCGCGGCAACCTACGACGGAACGAACTGGCGGCTCTATCTCAACGGCAATCCTGACGGCAATCTGGCAGTCGGGCAAACACCGCGCGCCGACAGTATCCAACACGCGGCGATCGGCAGTGCGCTGACCTCGACCGGGACTGCCGCCGGATTTTTTAACGGCGTCGTAGACGAAGTTCGGATTTGGAATTTTGCGCGCACACAATCCGAGATTTCTTCAAATGCCAATCAGGAAATCTCATCCGCCGCCGGACTCGTCGGTCGGTGGGGATTTAATCATTCTTGCGGCACGACGGTCATCGGTTCGGCAGGCACGACGCCGCTGAACGGGACAATCACCGGCGCGAGTTTTACATGGGTTGCCGGTTCGCCGTTCAATAATAGCGGCAATCAATCGCCGACGGTTAACGCCGGCACGGATCAAACGATTATGCTTCCGGCAAGTGTGACCTTAAACGGCAGCGCGACCGATGACGGACTTCCGCTGCCGCCCGCGTTGACGACCACCTGGAGCCAGTTCAGCGGTCCCGGCACGGTAATTTTCGGCAACGCCAATTCTCTCAATACAACCGCGAGTTTTTCGGCGAGCGGCGTTTATGTTTTACGGCTGACGGCGAGCGACGGCGCATTGACAAATAGCGACGATCTAACCGTGACGGTCAACAGCAGTACGGCGACCGTTACTTTTCGCGAAGGCGTGAACGGCTATACCGGCACCGTTGATACTTATTTGAGAAATACGCAGCCGGGAACCGCGCAGGGCGCTTCCGCGACGCTTGAATGGGACTTGGATGAAGGCACGGGCGGCGGACCGCAATACACCCTGATACGCTTTGACAATCTTTTCGGGGCGGGCGCCGGGCAAATTCCTGCCGGTGTCTTTATTACTTCCGCGACTCTCTCGTACACGGTTTTTGATGCCGGCGATGCCGCTGATGCCAACGAAGTTCTGGTTGACTGGGATGAAACGGCAATCTTTAATACTTTTGGCGGCGAAGCCGGTGTTCAACCGGACGAGTTCGGCAATTTCGCTGATACGGCAACCGGAGGTTCGGTCGGCGTTCACACCATTGATGTCACCAATAGTTTACTGGCGTGGTATAGCAACCCTTCAAATAATCGCGGTTGGATTCTCCGTCCGTTGGCAGGCGACGGAGTCGATCTCAGGTCGAGCGAGCACGCGACCGTCAGCGAACGTCCGCTGTTGACGATTACCTACAGTACGATCCAGCCAAACCGCCCGCCGAATGTGCCGGTCTTGATTTCTCCGACCGACGGCGCGACCGGAGTCGTCACTAATGCCAGTCTCAACGTTAATGTTTCGGATCCCGATGCCGACAATTTAACGGTGACTTATTATGGAAGACCGGTTTCGACGACACCTGCGCCAAACTTTACGCTGATCGCCCTGCCCGATACACAGTTTTATTCATCCGAGCTAAACGGCGGCAGCGCGGCGATGTTCAATTCACAAACGCAATGGATCGTGAATGAAAAATCTTCCAGAAATATCGCTTTTGTCACGCAGTTGGGAGATTGCGTTCAAAATGGCGATAACGGCGGAAATCCGGTTGAATGGGACCGCGCCAATGCCGCGATTAGCTTGCTTGAGAATCCGGCGACAACTAATTTGCCGCAAGGAATTCCTTACGGCATCGCGGTCGGCAACCATGACCAGTCGCCGATTGGCGATCCGAACGGCTCAACTAATTTCTTCAATCAATATTTCGGAGAAGCGCGTTTTCTCGGCAGATCTTACTACGGCGGGCATTACGGCTCGAATAACGACAATCACTATCAATTATTCAGTGCGAGCGGAATGGATTTCATCATAATTCATTTCGAATACGACCCGGCGGCAAACCCGGCAGTTCTGGCATGGGCTAATAATTTACTGCAGCTTCACAGCAACCGCCGCGGCATTCTCGTCAGCCATCACTTTGTCAACACGGGTAACCCGGGATCGTTCGGGACGCAGGGACAGGCGACCTACGACGCTTTAAAGGGCAACCCGAATCTTTTCCTGATGCTGAACGGTCACGTTCACGGCGAAGGTCGCCGTCAGGATACTTTTAACGGGAACACTGTCTATTCGATACTTTCCGATTATCAAGGCAGAACCAACGGCGGCGACGGCTGGCTCCGAATCATGACTTTTTCGCCCGCCACCAATCAGATACAGGTTCAAACCTATTCGCCGTGGCTTAACCAGTTTGAAACCGATGCCGACAGCCAGTTTACTCTGAGCTATAATATGGCGGGCAGCGGCAATAACTTTACCGTGATCGGGACGAATACCAATGTTCCGGGGCTGACGAATGACAGTATGACCTGGTTCGGACTCACCGCTAACACTCAATATGAATGGTATGTAACGGTCAGCGACGGAGTT
>CADEFG010000050.1:0-1886 GCA_902826505.1 uncultured Acidobacteriota bacterium | reverse complement strand
GGGAGAGTTCGGTCGCTCGTCCCGACCGCCGCGATCGAATATATTGGCGGGGAAATCACGTTAGAAGACGGCTCACCGCTTGCCGGCGCAGCGCTGACTTTGCTGGATTCCAACGGAAATTCAACTATCGGAACGACGGATGCCAAAGGCAGATATCTCTTCCGGGCAATGCTGACCGGCGAAAATTACGTCATCACGCCGGCGCGCAGAGGCTACACGTTCAATCCTCAAAACCGGCTTTATTCTCACACGGAAGCCAATCTGGATGTTAATTTTACAGCCACGAGAACGACCATTCCGGGCAATCGGAATTCGAGCGATTTCGATGGCGACGGAAAGACCGATCTGGCAGTTTTCCGTCCGTCTGATTCGGTTTGGTACCGGCTCAACAGCGCCAATAATTCGGTCAGTAACTTAAAATGGGGACTTTCCTCCGATCTGATCGCGCCTGCCGATTTTGACGGCGACGGCAAAACCGATATTTCGGTTTTTCGCCCGTCAGACGGCAATTGGTACCGGATAAATTCTTCGGACAATACCATCTCAACGGTGCATTTCGGATTGGACGGCGATCAGCCTGTCGCTTCCGATTACGACGGCGACGGGAAAGCCGACATCGCCGTTTATCGTCCATCCGACGGTGTTTGGTATCGCTTGAACAGTTCCGACGGATCATTCGCCGCCAATGCCTTCGGCTTACCGGCGGATATTCCGACGCTCGGCGATTACGACGGCGACGGCAAATCGGATTTAGCGGTCTGGCGAGCGTCCGATAGCGTCTGGTATCGGCTCAATAGTTCCGACGGCTCGTTTGCCGCGATTCCGTTCGGCTTGCCGGCAGATACGCCGGTTCCGGCAGATTTTGACGGCGACGGCAAAACCGATATTTCGGTTTTTCGTCCATCGAACGGAGTTTGGTACCGGTTGAATAGTTCAAACGGGCAGTTCGAAGCGGCTCAGTGGGGACTTGATGGCGACATCCCGACGCCGAGCGATTATGACGGCGACGGCAAATCCGATCTGGCAGTTTTTCGTCCATCGAACGGAGTCTGGTATATGTTAGATAGTGTCCAGGGAACGCAAATTGTTAATTTTGGAATAGCGGGCGATAAACCGATTCCTTCGGCTTATCTTCGTCGACCTTGATTTTTGCAGGAAGCGGTTTGTTGATTCCAGCCGCTTTCGCTAAAAAATAAACGTAATATTTTTTATTCACAACTTTGGCATGCCGAAATATAAAATCGGCATGCTATTGTTTTATACTGACGTTATCTGGTTTTCTCTCTTATGACCGAAGTTGGCGCAAGACGTTTCAAAGCCCGCGGCGGCGAATTCCTTTGAGTAAAATTATTTGGCGTTGAGTAATATTAAAAATCGAATTTCGAGGGGGAAATGATGAAAACAACAAAAAGGATCATTTTATGTATCTTGTTTATTTTCGTTCTGGCACAGATCAATGCGGTCGGGCAGGTCACGGCGATCAAAGCCGGCAAACTCGTCATGCCCGAAACCGGCGAAACGCTGGATAATCAGATCATTCTCATCGAAGGGACAAAAATCAAGGCGGTCGGCGCAAACGTCCCGATTCCGGCGGGCGCGAGCCTGATCGATCTGTCGCGCGCGACCGTTTTGCCGGGACTTTTTGATTGTCATGCGCATATGGCAATGTATGTAAATCGTCAGGGGCGCGAACGCGGATCACTCGAGTTTTACGACCTGACGCAGACAAGTGCGCAGCGCACGATTCACGCGATCATTAATTCCCGCGATATGTTGGACGCGGGCTTTACGAGCATTGTCGATATCGGCAACGACGGGAACTACATTATGACCGATGTGCGCAAATCGATCGCCGCCGGTTTGATACCCGGACCGACGGTCATCAA
>CADEFG010000049.1 GCA_902826505.1 uncultured Acidobacteriota bacterium | reverse complement strand
GGCATCAAATACGACCGCATCAGCGCCGTGCTGGTCAATGCCGTCAAAGAACAACAAGCGCAGATCAGCGCCCAGCAAAAACAGATCGACGAACTAAAAGCGATCGTTTGTTCGATCAAACCCGATGCGGAAGTTTGCGTCAAACCGAATTAATTGTCGGAAACTAAGAAAAAATGAAAAATAAATCGTTGTTTTTTTTGAAAATGATCTTTAGCGCAATGCTTTTTTGTGCGCCCGGCGCGTTTGCCCAATCGGGCGGCGCTTACGAGATCACGCAATTTGTGATCGCCACCGGAAACCGTAGTTCAGGCGGCACTTTTGCGGTCGAAAATACCGGCGGGCAGCCGTTTGCGGGCGGTTTTCTGCAAAATTCGCCGTATGCGCTTTACATCGGTTTCTGGACTCCGCCGGCGCTTGCCCCGACCGCCGCCCGCGTCACCGTCGGCGGTCGCGTGACAACTCAAAACGGTCAGGGCATCCGCAATGTTTTGATGACCTTGACCGATTCAAACGGTGCAATTCGGACGACTCAAACGACGACTTTCGGGTTTTACCGGTTCACGGAAGTGCGGGTCGGCGAAACCTATCTGCTGACGATTTCGAGCAAACGCTTTATTTTCGGCAATCAGACGCGAATTTTGAATGTTGCCGAAGAATTGAGCGATCTGGATTTCATCGGCGAAAATTAAACTGAAATTTATCAAAACCATTCCAGCATAATTCAACTTTATTTCCAAAACTCAAGAATTTCCGCATTTCGGATTTCGTGACCAAGCAAAAAATCGTGTAAAATCAGTTGCAAATTTGAATGGCTGCGCCGTTTAGCATTTAATACTGATGATTATGACTTCTTTTCCGGTTTCCGAAAATGTCGCCCGCATGAAAACGTCCTCGACGTTCAAGGCAATGCAAGCCGCCGCCAATTTGCGCGAGCAAGGCTTTGACGTAATTGATCTGACGGTCGGCGAACCCGATTTCCCGACGCCCGAATTTATCAAGGATCTGGCGATCGAAGGTCTGCACAAAAACATCACGAAATATACCGCCGCCGCCGGGATGAAACCGTTCACGCACGCGGTCGCCCATTTTTACGGCGAACAATTCGGCGCGGCGATTTCGCCAAAGGAAATCGCCGCATCGTGCGGCGGCAAACAGGCGCTTTTTAACGCGGCTTGCACGATTTTAAATAAAGGCGACGAATGTTTGATCCCGAAACCGTACTGGGTGACGTTTCCCGAGATCGTCAATTTTACGGGCGCGACGCCGGTTTACATCGAAACCGAGGAAACCGATTTTATCTTGAGCGCCGAACAGGTCGCGGGCGCGATCACCGACAAAACCAAACTTTTGATCGTCAATTCGCCGAGCAATCCGAGCGGCAGAGTTATTCCTTCGGACGAAATGCGGAAGATCATCGAAGTTTGCGCCGAACGCGGCGTTTATGTCCTGACCGATGAATGTTATCTTTATTTTGTTTATCAACCGGCGGAAGTTTTCACGTCCGCTGTTTTGCCCGAAGAATTGCGCCGGTTTGTCTGCGTTGCGGGCTCGTTTTCAAAAACCTACGCGATGACCGGCTGGCGCATCGGCTACACGATCGCGAACGAGGCGTGGACGCAGGCGATCATCAAACTGCAAAGTCATTCCGCCACGCACCCGACTTCTTTTGTCCAATACGCCTGTGCCCGCGCGATGGAACGCCGCGAAGAATCGATGGCGGCGGTGCAGGAAATGCTCGCCGAATACAAACGCCGGCGCGATTGGCTGATTCCCGAACTCAATAAAATTCAAGGTTTCAAATGCGCTAACCCGGAAGGCGCGTTTTACGCCTTTGTTGACGTGCGCGGTCTTTTAGGCGAAAAATTTGCCGCGTCTGCCGATGTCGCCGACTATCTTCTGACCGAAGCGCAGGTCGTCACGACCGACGGCGAAGGCTTCGGTGCGGACGGATTTCTGCGGCTATCTTATGCGACCTCAATGGAAAATCTGCACACCGCGATCGAGCGCATGAAAAGTTTGTTCAATGCACAAACCGACGCAACGGCAAGCGTATGAAAATCTCGCGTGAATTATCAGACAAAATTCAAAAAGTGATTGACGAATTTGTTGCTGATTCAGAGCTTTTTTTAGTTGGCACCGATAATTCCGAGGAAAAAGTTGATTTGCGAAAAATTGCCGGAGAAATCAATACTCTGCCCATTGCGTTTGATTGGTTTGAATGTTGGGGAATTACGCCGAGTAAGGAAATAATTCTCTTTAAATATGAAAAGCCTTATTTAATCAAAACCGAAACCAATCAAAAAATCATCAATATGGTTTTGTCCGATACCGCTAAAAAATATTCTGAATTGAAAGAACTAATGCCTATTCGCAATCCTGAATCAATTATTTGTCCGGGTTGCGACGGAACAGGAATTAATAAAGAATTTGCTCACATTGAGGTTCTAGCAAAATCAATCCGCTGCAATTGCGGCGGCGTTGGCTGGCTGCCGAGTGCCGATCAGAAATATCTTTATTTTTAGTAAATTGCAACCTCAATCAAAAGAACTTAAAAACTCACTTTGGCTATGGAACAAAAGCATTCGGCACCGGTCGGTCGGTCGCGAGTCCGAATTGCTGGATCAAAACTCCGCTGCCCGAACGATTGATAAACCAATTGGCGGTTGCCGGTCGAAAGACGCCCGCGTCCGTTTTGCCGTCGCCGTCGTAATCGCCCGGTGTCGGCAGATCGCCCGCCGCGCCGAACGGGAATGAAAAGAACGAATTATCTTCACTGCGTAAAATAAACCAGAATCCGGTTGACGGTCGGAAAAAAGCAATGTCTGATTTACCATCACCCGTGTAATCGCCCGGCACGGGTTTGTCCGTGCTTGATCCGAATTGGAGCGCGGCGGTTTGTCCGTTCGAGCTTTTTGCATACCACCATTCCGCGCCGTTCGGTGCATTCGGACGGAAAATGGCGATGTCGGATTTCGAGTCGCCGTCGTAATCCGCCGTCACGGGCAGATCGCCCGCCGCGCCAAAACTGGCGATCGTCGTGCCGCCGTCCGAAGAACGCAGGATAAACCAGGTCGCGATCGATGGACGAAAAACGGCGGCATCGGTTCGTCCGTCGCCGTCAAAATCGGCAGGCGTTGGAACATCGCCCGCCGTCCCGAACGGGAACGAAAAGAATGAGCCGTTTTCCGAACGAAGAATAAACCAAAAGCCCGAAGCTGGGCGCCAGAGCGCGATGTCGGTTTTGCCGTCGCCGGTAAAATCTCCGGGCGTCAGTTTATCGGTTGAATTTCCGAATTGCGCGGCGGGAACCTGCCCGTCGGACGAGCGCAGATACCACCATTCGGCGGGCACGGGGCGAAAGATCGAAAGATCGGTTTTATGGTCGCCGTCAAAATCAAACGGAGCGCGGCGAAGAGTTTGATTATTAATCGTCGAAGCCCAGAACCCTGACAAGACAGCAAAGTTCGCGCCCGTGCTTCGGGTTCCGGCGAGCGGTTGCCCAAGGCTGCCGTCAAGCGTGAAATTGCCGCCCGCCGCGCGCCCGCCGCCCGCCGAGATGACCGATTTCTCGATTGTAAACGAACCGCCCGATTGTCCGAAAATTGAAACGGAAACAAACAAAACAAAAGCGTTGACGATTTGAACGGCACTAAAATATCTCAGCATTGATTTTTTCCTCTTTATTTTTTCGGCTGACAGATCGGCGCCGTTTGATTTTGTGAACAAACCAACGCCTTCAATTGGTCGATCTCAGATTGTTGCTTTTGAATGATCTGCTTTTGCTCGTCAAGCTGTCGGGCTTGCGCTTCGATTTGCACTTGTTGTTCGTTGACGGCGTTGACGAGCACCACGCCAACGCGGTCATATTTGACCCCTTCCGTTTCGCCTTTCTCGTTAACGGTCGTCAAAAGCGGCGTAATCTCGGCGACTTCTTCGGCGACCAAGCCTAAATCCAAAAGGTTATCGGCTTTCCAGTTAAACGAAACAGGTCGCAAGCGTCTGATTAAATCAAGTCCCGGACTAAACGCTTTGATATTTGATTTGTAGCGAATTGACGATGAACAGGATGAAATTTGATTCGAAGCATTGCGGCAAAGTTGGGTTGAACCTGCCGCGCCGAGCGACGCGACGCCGATCGTCCCGTTGACATCGAGCCGGTCGTTGGGCGCGGTCGTGCCGATGCCGACAAAACCGTTCGCGAGAATCGTAAAACGGTTTGCGACGGCAGTGCGGTCAACTATTTCAAATCGCCCGCCCGCCGCGCCCGAGGAAGATTGAATCGTCCATTTTATGCCGCCGACATCGGAGCTTTCGATCATCAATTCCTGATTACCCGCGCCAAGAATATGAAGCCGGCGGGCGGGGGCGGTCGTCCCGATGCCGACATTCGTATCAGCCGTTGCGCTATTAATTCCGTTAATACTGCCAAGCACCAAAGAATTGCTTTGTGAAACCGCCGCGAATGAGCCGATTGCCGTCGCGTTGGTCAGATTGTTAACGGTGACATTTGCCGATGTTCCGATCAGTGTATTAAGTGAGCCGGTCGTGTTTGTCAGACCTGTTTGTTTTCCGAAAAACGCGTTGCCAATGCCGGTCGTATTGAGGGTTCCGGCATTACCCCCGAAAAATGAGTTATTTATGCCGGTCGTATTTTGACTTCCGGCAAATGTCCCAAAAAATGCGTTGTCATCACCGGTCGTATTGGAGTCTCCGGATAAATATCCGAAAAACGAATTGGAGGTGCCGGTCGTATTTGATGATCCGGATTGAAATCCAAAAAACGAATTTTCAGAGCCCGTTGTATTAAAGAATCCGACCCCAAACCCGAAAAACGAGTTTTCCCCCCCGGTCGTGTTAGATGATCCGGCAGAACGCCCGAAGAACGAATTTTCAGAGCCCGTCGTGTTGGACTGTCCGGCAGAGCGCCCGAAAAATGAGTTTTCACCACCGGTCGTGTTGGACTGTCCGGCAGAAGCCCCGAAAAACGAGTTGTTTATGCCGACCGAATTGAATCTTCCGGCAAAATCCCCGAAAAATGAGTTGCCATTGCCGGTTGTATTAGACTGTCCGGCAGCATTCCCGAAAAACGAGTTGCCATTGCCGGTCGTATTGAGGGTTCCGGATTGATGCCCGAAAAACGAGTTTTCATTGCCGGTCGTATTGGACTGTCCGGCAAATGACCCGAAAAACGAGTTATTTGTGCCGGTCGTATTGGCTAATCCGACATTAACGCCGGCAAACAAATTTGTTCCCGAGGTACTCAAAACGCGGCTGCCGTTGATGTTGTATTGCGTCGCCGCGTTGATCAGATTGCCCGAAAACGTCCCGCCGACCGTGCCGTTGCCGCTCACGTTGAAATTGCTGGAAGATTGTTGCGTCGTGCCGTTTTGAATGTACGAGTCATCGCCCGCCGGAAGATTTGCCGTCAGTGTTCCGCTGACGTTCAGATTACCGCCAATCGTGCCGTTGCCGCTGATGTTGAAATTGCTTGAGCCTTGAATTGTCGTGCCGTTCTGAATGTAATTTGAACTGTTCGGCAGAGGATTTCTGGCATCCGAAAGTCTGGTATCACCCGTCAGCACATATTGATTTGCCGCGACTCCGCCGAGCTGCAAGGCGTTATTGGCGGTCGTCGCCGTGTTCGCCGTATTTGCCGTCGAAGCATTCACAGCCGTGGTCGCGTTGATCGCATTTGTGGCATTTGTGGCATTCGCCGCATTTTCGGCAGTCAAACTTTTGACCGAATACGGTGCGCTGGTAATCATTTGACGCGGACTAAGGATCGTGATGCCGCCTTGTCCCGAGGGACGAACGCGGATTTCGAGAAAACGATTCGCGCCCGGAAATTGATTGCCGAAATTTAATTGAACCGCAAAGACGCCGTTCGCGACCGCGACATTGTTTAAAGAAACGGTCGCGCCGATTTGCGCGCCGCCCGCCAGCGCGTCAAAGAGCAGAAACTCGAAATCAAAATTCCCGTTTGCCTGCGCCGCGCCCGTTTGCAAACTTCCCTGATATGTAAATTCGGCTGATTGCGCCCGTCCGAACTGAGTTTGCAAAAGGCAAACCGACAACAGTACGAATAGAAAGACCACGAATTTTTTCATATTACACTCCATTTTAGAAAAGATTTCCGGTTGATGTTCTTGAAACAAAATGACATGCTGCCGCCAAAATAAACTTTGAAAAAATGTTAGAAAAGATTAGAATTGGTGAAAACCCGAATGTCTTTACAAATTGCGCATTATTTTGAGTTTGGTGATTTTCGCTTTGATCCTAAAAAGATGAGTTTGCGGCGACACGGCGAAATTGTGCATTTGACACCGAAGGCTTTGGAAATTCTGCGGCTGTTGATCGAAAATCAGGGCACGACCGTGAGCCGCGACAAATTGCTTGAAACGGTTTGGAAAGATACTTTTATCGAAGAAGGCAATATCAATTTCAATATTTCGCTGCTCCGCAAAGCACTCAACCAGAACGGCGCGGAAAAAACGCAATTTATCAAAACAGTTCCGAAAGAAGGCTATCGTTTTATTGCCGACGTGCAGGAAATTATCGCCGAGAACGGCGCGGACGCCGGCGTCGAAACCGAAGTCGTTAAGGAAGGCTCGCTCAAATCGGCGTTTTTGCGGTTCAAAGAATCCGAAAATCTGAAAAGAAATCGTGTCCGATGGCATTTTATCGGCATCGTTTTGCTCGGCGTTTTGTTGGTGACGAGTTTCGGTTTGTGGTGGAAACTGACCGATAAAAATCTTTCGAACGTTCCCGTGGCGGCACGAAACATTCAATCGGTCGCCGTTTTGCCTTTGAAAGATTTGAGCGACGACGAACAAAATCAAACACTTTCGCTCGGTTTGACCGATAATCTGATCAGCCGCCTCGGCGGTTTGAACCGTTTTGCGGTGCGCCCTTTGAGCGCGGTCGAAAAATTCGGCGCAACCGAACAGGACGCCCTCAAATTCGGCGAAGCGCTGCGGGTTGACGCGGTTTTGGAAGGTTCGATCCAGACTGTCGATAATCGTTTGCGGATCAATGTCCGGTTGATCGACGTGCGCGACGGCGCACAGATCTGGGCAAATAGTTTTGACGAAACCGAAGGCGATTTTTTTAAACTTCAGGACGCGATTGCCGGACAGATTGCCAGATCGCTCGCGCTGAATTTGACCGAATCAGAAAAAATACAATTTTATAAACGATACACTGAAAATCAAGAGGCTTATCAGGCATATTTGCGCGGACGATTTTTCTTCGACAAACGGACGGCGGAAAATCTCGAAAAAGCGATTGCCGAATTTGAACATGCCCTTCAATTAGACCCGAATTACGCGCCCGCTTTTTCGGGTTTGGCGGATGCTTATTCAATGCAGATCAACTTTGACGAACCGCGCCATCTCATTCAGCGAAGAACACGTTTGAATGTCCAAAAAGCATTGGAATTGGACGAAACGCTGGCTGAAGCGCAAACGACGCTCGGTTCGGTTTATCGGGCTTACGATTGGGATTGGGAAAATTCGGAAAAACATTACAAACGCGCGATTGAGCTAAACCCGAATTACGTCAATGCGCGGCAATGGTACGCGCTTTTGCTGATCACTCTGGGACGCGGCGACGAAGCTTTTGCCGAGATCGAAAAGGCGCGCGAAATCGATCCGCTTTCCAAGACGGTGCTGGTCAATAAACGCGTGATTCAAATCTACCGGCGACAAACCGCCGACCTGATTTCGCTCACGCAACAGATTTCCCTGCTCGAAAACAATAAATATGAGGCGTTGCGCGATCTCGCCATCGCTTACGAAAGAACCGGCGATTATGCAAAGGCGATCGAAACCGCCGAAGAATTAAAAAAGATCAACCACAACAAAATCGGCAGTACGAGTTTGTCGGCAAGTTTGGCAATCGCTTACAAGCACACGGGCAATTTTGCCAAAGCACGTGAAATGATCGCTTATCTCGAACAATTGCCGAAAGCCGATACGGGCGCGGTTTATCAACTGGCGGCGGTGCACAGCGAATTGGGCAACACGGAAAAAGCGCTCGAGCTGCTTCAAAAGTCTTTCGAAAACCACGACGACCGGATGTTGTGGGTCAAGGTCGAGCCGCGTTTCGACAAAATCCGCAGCGAGCCGCGGTTTCAAAAAATCCTCCAAAAAATGAATCTGTAAAACTAAATATATTAAATCGGTTTTGCGATTTTTATTACTTGCGCTTGCCTCGCTCTTTTCTATCAATTAAAATTAACGATTTCAGACTTCTCTGAAAATTTGAGCAATTATTTACAAACTATTTTATTAACAGGAAATTTTTAAAATTATGAAAAGAGTCGGTATCTTAGTGGGACGCGAACAGACGTTTCCCGAATCAATAATCAACAGTATCAACGAACGCGGCGGCGGCGAAGTGGTCGCCGAAATGATCAAGATCGGCGGCATCCGGATGGACGAAGAAAAACGTTACGACGTGATCATCGACCGCATTTCGCACGAAGTTCCGTATTATCGGGCGACCTTGAAGCGGTTCGCGCTCGAAGGCACATATATCATCAACAACCCGTTCTGGTGGTCGGCGGACGATAAATTTTTTAACTTTTCGCTCGCTTCAAAACTCGGCGTCGCGATCCCGAAAACCGTTTTGCTGCCGCAGGAAAGCTACATCAAAGACATCACGAGCGAATCGCTTCGAAATCTCGAATTTCCGATCGATTGGGAAGGCATCGTGGGCTACGTCGGTTTTCCGGCTTTCCTGAAACCGTTTGACGGCGGCGGTTGGAAAAACGTTTCGAAAATCTGGAGTCTCGAAGAACTGTGGCACGAATACAACCAATCGGGCACGCTTTGTATGACGCTGCAGGAAGGCATCGAATACGATCAATTCGTCCGCTGCTACTGCGTCGGCAAGGAAAAAGTCCTGATCATGCCCTACGATCCGTCGAAGCCTTATTTGTCGGGAATGCAATACGTCAATGTTGACGATTATCTGTCGCCCGAACTTCACGCGCGCGTCGAAAAAGATGTCAAAACGATCTGCGAAGCGCTTGGCTACGATTTAAACACGGTCGAATTTGCGATCAAGGACGGAATTCCCTACGCGATCGACTTTATGAATCCGGCGCCCGATGCCGAACTCGCGTCGGTCGGTGAAGCGAATCATAAATGGATCGTCGAAGCGATGACCGATTTTATCTTTAAAAAGCTCGCGGAAGGTTTCGAAGCGCCCGCCTATCGCTGGTCGGCAATGCTCAACCCGGCGCCGAAGACGGAAGCAAAAGCCAAAACCGTCAAGGCGAAAAAGACGGAAACCAAAGCCACCAAAACCAAAAAAGCCGGCAACGCCGAATAGTTTTTAGGCAAAATTTTTCTTTTTGATCAAAAGAAGGATGGCTAATCGAAGATTGAAATTGATAAACCGGCTTTTTCAAGCTGCCGTTTATCAAATTACAATTTTCGATTAGCCATTATTTTTTTAAGTTTTTTTAATCTCAAACTCGCCTTAAAATTAAACCAACGTGAATTCAAAATCAGAGAGGGCGTGTCCGTTGGTCGAATGATTGTCTTCATTGACGGCTTCGATGACGGCGGCGACGATCCGGCGTTCGCATTCGTCCCAATCGCCTTCGACGCGGCAGCCGGCGGCATTTTTATGTCCGCCGCCGTCGAATTTTTCGGCGATCCGGGCAACGTTGATCGTGCCTTTCGAGCGCAAAGAAACGCGAAAGAAATTCGGGCTGACTTCACGCATATAAACGGACGCGACGACTTCTTTGGCGGCAAGCGGAATATTGACAAAACCGCTGTTGTCGCCGTCGACCATTCCCGACGAGACGCGCATTTCGAGCGTTTGACGCATCCACGCGACGCGTCCGCTCGGGTCGCGGCGGACGGTCGCGAGAACCTGGCTCATCAATTCGATCCGCGACCACGGATAAGAATTATAAACGGCTTCGGAGATATGCGCGGGTTTGACGCCTGCTTTGACGAGTTCGGACGCAACTTTCAAGGTGCGCTCGGTCGTGTTCGGAAAATGAAAACTTCCCGTGTCCGTGACAAGCGCCATATACAAACACTCGGCGATTTCCTTGCTGATCCTGCCGCCGATCGCCTTGCACAGATTGTAGATCATCTCGCCGACCGCCGAAGCCGTCGGATCGATCCAATTGATCGTCCCGAAATGCTCGCAAGTCGAATGATGATCGATATTGACGGTGAATTGGTTTTCGAGATTTTTGATGTTCGGACGTTCGACATCGGAACATTCGATCACAAAAACGGCGTCGTATTTGCCGTTAACCTCTCCAACGTGAACGATTTCGTTCGCGCCGGGGAGAGAATGATAGGTAGCGGGAATACCGTCGCTGACAATCACTTCCGCCGATTTGCCGAGTGAGCGCAAAAGCCAGCAAAGTCCGAGCGACGAACCGATTCCGTCACCATCCGGGCGAACATGCGTGGTAATCGCAAAATTCTGTTTGTTTTCAATTAACTCTACTACTTGACTTAACACTTCTTAGTTAATGGATAATGGATAACGGATAATGGATAATTTTTTAATTTGAATTATCCATTATCCGTTATCCATTATCCATTTCTTCCTTTTTAAGATTTTCCCCTTGACTGATTTCCCCTAAAAGCCTTTCGATCCGGGCGGCATTTTCTTCGACAGTATCTCGCACAAAGTGGAGATGCGGGGCATGGTGAAGATTCAGGTTCAAGGCAACTTGCTGTTTGACAAACGTCGCGGCGTGTTGGAGCGCCTTCATCGCTTCTTTGATCTCAACTTCATTGCCTTCGACCAATACGTAAACTTTGGCATCGCGCTGATTTTCGCTGACCGTCACTTCGGTCACCGTGCAGCTCAAAAGACGCGGGTCGTCAAGCTCGTAACCGACAATTTCCATGATCTCTTCGCGTAAAACTTCCGCTAATCTTTCAGGTCTTCTCACTTCTATATTCCAGATTCCGGATTCCGGATTCCGTTTGATTCGGAATCCGAAATTCGGACATTACAACTCCGTCGCCGCGATACTTTCAATGACAAAGGCTTCGATCTCATCATCGACCTTGATGTCGTTGAAATTGACGAGACTGATCCCGCATTCGAATCCTTGCCGGACTTCGTTCGTATCTTCCTTAAAGCGTTTGAGCGAGGCAATATCGCCGGTCCAAACAACCACCCCGTCGCGGATGATCCGCGCTTTCGCCTGTCGTTTGACAACGCCGTCGGTCACGCGGCAACCCGCGATCGAACCGACTTTGGAAACCTTGAAGACTTCCTGCACGAGCGCTTTTCCGAGAATCACTTCCTTTTCGATCGCATCGAGCATTCCGATCATCGCGGCTTTGATCTCTTCTTCAACCTTGTAAATGATCGAATGCAGACGAATATCGACTTCTTCCTGTTTGGCAACTTCCGCCGCCCGCGCTTCCGGTCGAACGTTGAAACCGATGATGACCACCGCCGTTTGCGTATTGTCGGCTTGCGTTGCCGAAGCGAGCAAAACGTCGGACTCGGCGATCGCCCCGACACCGGCGCGGATCACGCGGACTTTGACCTTCTCGGTCGAAAGTTTTTCGAGCGTCGCACGGAGAACTTCGACCGAACCCTGCACGTCCGCCTTGAGAACGACAAGCAGCTCTTTGACTTCCGCCTGACCGAGCGATTCGATCCCGCGTTTCGTCGTTTTGAGCATTGCCGCCTGCCGCGCTTTCATTTGACGCTGGTTGGCGATCGAAACGGCTTGGTCAATATCCGCGACGACCTGAAATGTATCGCCTGCGCCCGGAATGCCCTGCAAACCGAGAACCTCGACCGGCGTTGCCGGCGGCGCTTCCGTCACAATATCGCCGCGATCGCTGAACATTGCCCGAACTTTCCCGTGAATTTGTCCGACAATAAACGGATCGCCGACGCGCAAAGTGCCTTGCTGCACGAGAACCGTCGCGACCGAACCGCGTCCTTTGTCGAGTTTGGCTTCAAGCACGACACCCGACGCCCGCCGCGTCGGACTTGCCCTCAGCTCCATAATGTCGGCTTGCAAAAGAACCGTTTCGAGCAGAGTGTCGAGATTTTCTTTCTTTTTCGCCGACACCGGAACCATTTCGACATCGCCGCCCCAATCGAGCGGCTGGACGCCGAGACCGGAAAGTCCCTGTTTGACCTTATCGGGATTCGCGTCCGGTTTATCGATCTTATTGATCGCGACGATGATCGGCACATTCGCCGCCTTCGAATGTTCGACGGCTTCGATCGTTTGCGGCATTACGCCGTCGTCCGCCGCGACCACCAAAATGACGATATCCGTCGCTTTGGCACCGCGCGCCCGCATCATCGTGAAGGCTTCGTGACCCGGCGTGTCGAGAAATACGACGCGCCGCTTTTCTTTCGGATTGTCCGGATTATTGACAAAAACGCTGTAGGCACCGATGTGCTGCGTGATTCCGCCCGCTTCGCCCTCGGCAACATTCTCGTGCCGGATCGCGTCAAGCAGCGAGGTTTTACCGTGGTCGACGTGTCCCATCACGGTCACGACCGGCGCGCGCGATTCTTCCGTGTCATCGGCGTCGGCGGCGATCAGTTCCTCGAATTCCTGCTCGATGACCATTTCTTCAAACGGTACAAAGCTGACATTGAAACCGAGCGTCGCACCGACTTCTTTCGCCATTTTTTCGCCGATCGGCTGGTTGAGCGTCGCGAAAACGCCTTTTTTGACGAGCAGCTGGACGATGTCGCGCGGCGTCACGCCGAGCGCTTCGGAAAATTCCCGAACCGTCGAGCCTTCGGTCAAACGAACCGGTTTGAGTTCGGCGGTCGCTTCGACACCGACCTGATCTTTGATTCTTTCCTCGATCGATTTCGGACGCTGCGGAGCAAAATCAACTTCCTGAAATCTGCCGCCTTTATCCTCAAACTTCTTGTCGCCTTTTTTGCCGGCTGAACGACCGAATTTTTTGCGTTGATCGGCGGGCGGCGTGTAAACCGTCAGCGGTGTCGAGCTTTCGCCCGGCGTGCCGCGAAATTGCGGTTTGCGATCCGTTCCGCCGCGCTGATCGCCGCGCCGCTGGTCGCCGCGCCGTCCGCGTTCGCGTTCTTTTTCTCTTTCCTGTTCTTTTAAATGCTCGTCGCTGAGTTTGCCGGTTTTGGTCGGCGTGGTCGTAATCAGCCGGTCGCCGGGTTTGATGCCCTGTTCGAGAGCGCCTTTATTTAAGGTTAGTTTTTTGACCTGAACGCCTGTCGAAGGCACGACTTTTTTGACCAGTTCTTTGACCTTAAATGGCTCCGGAACGGTTTGCTCTTCGGTTGCGAGTTCTTCGACAACCGGCGCCGCGTCTTCGATCTCGCCAATTTCGGGGCTTTCAGTGATTTCACCGATTTCTTCGATTTCCTCAATTTCAGGTTCGACTTCTTCGACGATCGGCGGAGCTTCTTCAGCCGCCGGAACTTCCTTCGGCGATTCAAACGCTTTTTTGGTCAGAACTTTGACTTTGTTTGCTTCGGTTCGCGGCGTTTCTTCAAGTTTCGGCGCGGCAACCTCTCTGACCTCTTCAACCGCCGGAACTTCGACCGGTTCAACTATTTCCGGCGCGGAAATTTCTTCGGCGACCGGTTCTTCCGCCGTTGTTTTGCGCTTGATAACTTTGATCAGCCGTTTCGGCGCAGCTTCGACTTTCGGGAAATATTTATTCCGGATTTTGTCGGCAAGCTCTTTTCCAACGGAATTTGAAGGCACATCGATATCTGCTCCTTCGCGCCGCAGATCTTCGATGATGCGCTTGGTGTCTTGTTTTAATTCTCTTGCAAGGTCGTAAACCCTAACTTTATTGCCAACTACGGACATAATTTATTTTATATTTATCATTCGGCGGATTCAAAAATCGATCCGCCGGAAACCAACTGTCAATTGATAAATCAGAACCGCAAACGTCAGCAAACCGTTAAAATTACTTCATCGCCAATGCTCCTTGTTCTGACAATCCATCCACTTAAACCTGCCTTACTTTTCTTCATCGGAAGCTTCTTCTTCCGTTGCCGCCGCGTCAGCAGTTTCGTCAACCGGATTTTCCGTTTCTTCTTCAGAAACTTCATCTTCTGAAACCTCGGCAGTTTCATCCGTTTCTTCCGCAGATTGATCGCTGCCGGCTTCAACCACAACGGCTTGCGCCGCTCCGAGAATTCTTTCGGCTTCGTCCAGACTGACGTCAAGAATATCAACCAGATCATCAACCGAAGTCGCCGCCAGGGCTTCCACGTCGCT